>NZ_JAFWFM010000177.1:0-23561 GCF_017515625.1 Geobacillus sp. | reverse complement strand
CGCCATCGGAGAAGCGGGCTAACTTTTCGCCTGGATTGCCGCTCGTCCCTTTTTCAATGGAGGTGACGGTCGAGCGCATAATTTGCCCATTTTGCACCACAATCGGCTTTTTCGTATCCATGTCGGAAATGACATGGCCGAGCGCACCGTATGTTTTCGATTTTGGGTCATAGAACGTCATCGTCCCGATGCCGGCGGCGGAATCACGGATATACAAGCCGATGCGGTACACGTCGTCATGCTTGTCTTTCAGCGGAACGAGCTTCGCTGTGACGGAGTGCTGATCGCGCAGAATGGTGAGATGAAGCGGTTTTCCGGTTTTGCCGGCTTCCTCAATGAAAGGGGAGAGATCGCTCATGTTTTCAATTTTTTGCCCGTTAATGGCGGTGATCACGTCTCCGATTTGGATGCCGGCCGCCTCCCCCGGGGACTTCTTTCCGTTTTCTGTTTCGACTAAGTGGTAGCCGACCACAAGCACCCCAACCGTATTGAGTTTGACGCCGATCGATTGCCCGCCGGGGATGACTTTCAGCGTCGGTAGCACGTTGACATCCACTTGTTTAATCGGCATTCCGGCGACCTGCAAAACCAACGTTTCTTCTCCGCGCTGTTTCGCCTTTACAGACCACGAACCGTTTTTTTGCTCAACATTGAGCGTTTCGGGAGCGTTTCGGTCATGGACGGCCGCTTGCACCGGAAGGGCTGACGCCCGAAATTCGACCGTATCGCCTTCAAACAGCACAAGCTGCTTTGGAATTTGCCAATATTCTTTCATCGGTTTGGTAAAACCGATCGCCATCAGCATGCCTAGGAGAAGCACTCCTGCTATGTTTCGGGCCATTTCTTTCTTCAATGTCGTTCACTCTCCTCGCTCCCGCCTACACCATACAAAAACGGTTACAGTTTTAATTTTGCCTGAACAGGGGAAAATATAATCGCAACGCTTATAAAAAAAGCTGCCCGGATTGGATGGACTTTCATCCGGGCAGCCCATTGCCTCGCAGCGGGGGCAACGGCCCGACGGGGGGGGGCGGACAGCAAGGCTATCGCTTCATTTTCGCCGCCAGCTCGAGCAGCTCTTTGGCATGCTGCTTCGTCAGTTCGGTCATCTCCACGCCGGAAATCATCCGTCCGATTTCCTTCACCTTCTCCTCCTCATCGAGCTTTTTCACGGCCGTTTTGGTCCGCGTTCCGTCCGTTTCCTTCACGATCAACAGATGCGTGTCCGCCATGGCGGCGACTTGCGGCAGGTGGGAAATGCAAAGCACTTGCGACTGGCTGGCGATGCGGTAAATTTTTTCGGCGATCGCCTGGGCGACCCGGCCGCTGACGCCGGTGTCGACTTCATCAAAAATAATTGATGTCACACCTTGGTGTTTCGAAAAAATCGTCTTCAATGCGAGCATAATGCGCGACAGCTCGCCGCCTGAAGCAGTTTTGGCAAGCGGCTTCAGCGGCTCGCCGACGTTCGTCGACAGGTAAAATTCGACAACATCGATGCCGTCTTCCGCAAATTTGACCGGCACGCCGTCGACCAGTGGGGCGTCGAGCGGGCCTTCGCGTTTGGCGAAGACGATGTCAAACTGCGTTTTTTCCATGTACAAATCTTTCAATTCTTGCTGAATGCGCTCAATCAGCTGCCGGGCGTACGCCTGGCGGATGCTGGTCACCTTTTTCGCCTCGGCAAGCAATTTGCCGGTCACGTCGGCAAGCTGCCGCTCGAGGTCGTGCACATGCATGTCGCGGTTTTCAATCGTCTCGATTTCTTCGGCGATCGCTTCGGCATACTGCAAAATATCGGCGATCGTCGCTCCGTACTTCCGTTTTAATTGCTGGATTTCCGCGAGGCGGCTTTCAATGGCGTCAAGCCGCATCGGGTCGTATTCAAGCTCCTCAAGTTGGTCGCGCAGCCTATACATGACTTCCTCGAGCAAATAGTAGCTGTTGGCCACCATTTCATGCGCCTCTTTAAGTTCCGCGTCCATCGCGGCGACGTCCTCGAGATGGCCCATCGCCTGGCCGACCGAATCCAAGCCGCGTCCTTCGCCGGCGAGCGCTTCGTAGCTATGCTGAATGGCTTGATAAATTTTTTGAAAATTCAAAATCCTAACTTTTTCTTCCATCAGCCGCTCGTCTTCGCCAATCTCGAGCCCGGCTTGTTCGATTTCGCGCAGCTGAAACGTCAGCAAATCGAGCCGATGCGCCATTTGCTGCTCATTTTCACTCAGCTTTTTCAACTTTTTTACCAACGCTTCACGCTCTTCATACAGAGCGCGATAACGCGCCAGCGCTGCCGCCGTTTCCGCACCGCCAAACTCATCGAGAAGCGGCAGATGGCGGGATGGATCCATCAGCTCTTGATGCTCATGCTGACCGTGAATATCGACGAGCGTCGAACCGATGTCGCGCAGCACGGCGGTGGTGACGAGCTTGCCGTTGATGCGGCAGATGCTTTTGCCGCTCGCCAAAATGTCGCGGCGGAGCACCACCATCCCATCGCTGACATCAACGCCAATGTCCGCACATTTTTGGCAGCATGGATGGCGGTCGTCATCAAGCAAAAACAGCCCTTCGATTTCGGCCTTCTCTGCGCCGAAACGGACGAACTCAGACGAACCGCGCCCGCCGATGAGCAAATGAATGGCGTCGATGATGATCGACTTGCCGGCCCCTGTTTCGCCCGTCAACACCGTCAGCCCTTTATCAAACGACAACGAGAGCGATTCGATAATCGCGAAATTTTTAATCGACAGTTCAGCGAGCATTCCATCCTCCCCTTGAACGCTGGAATGGCGCCTGCCTTGTCCAGGCTGCCTTAATGATAAAACACGTGTTCACATCCCAACAAAGGACCGTCCCCGTTTGTTCCTCTCTCTGACGCAGAGGAAAGTCGGGCCGGTCCTCGGTTAAAGCATGGACAGCAGCTGGTTCGACACTTTTTTGGCGTCTTTTGGCGTCCGGCAGATGATTAAACACGTATCGTCGCCGCAAATCGTACCGACGATTTCGTCCCAGTCCAAGTTATCGAGCAGAACGCCGATGGCGTGGGCGTTGCCCGGCAGCGTCCGCAGCACGAGCAAGTTTCCGGTTCCGTCAAGCTTAATGAACACGTCAACGAGCGCCCGCTTCAGTTTTTGCAGCGGGTTGAAGCGCTGATCGGACGGAAGGCTGTACTTATAGCGGCCGTTGGCCATCGGCACTTTGACAAGCTGCATCTCCTTAATGTCGCGCGAGACGGTCGCCTGTGTGACGTTGAAGCCGGCTTCCCTCAGCCGGTCGACCAGCTCGTCTTGCGTCTCGATGTCGTTGTTCATGATAATCTCGCGAATTTTAATATGCCTTTGCCCTTTGTTCAAATCGCGCCACCTCCTCGTTCCCTAAGATGCGCAGTCGCGGCTCCGTCCGGCTGGGGGCGGGACTTCTTTCCGACGGTTGCTTAGGCGCCGTTTTCTTCCCCCTCTTTAAGGCTGAGGCGGGCGTGCGCTTCGCTGACGACGTCTGCAATCGGCTTGGCGAGCCGGTTTTCGCCTTCCCGCTCTTCGCCGGAATAGACGGCATGAAGCAAAAACTCGATATTGCCGTCGCCGCCGGTGATCGGCGAGTACGACAAATGAAGAACATCGAACCGTTCCGCGCAGGCAAACTGAACGATCGACTCCAGCACGTCGCGATGAACGGCCGGATCGCGGACGATTCCTTTTTTGCCAACCTTTTCTTTCCCTGCTTCAAACTGCGGTTTGACAAGCGCAATAACATCGCCGCCTGGAACGATGACCGTCTTGACGACCGGCAAAATGAGCCGAAGTGAAATAAACGACACATCGATGACCGCCACTTCCGGCAGCCCTTTTGTAAACAAATCCGGCGTCGCGTAGCGGAAGTTCGTCCGCTCCATGACGACGACGCGCTCATCTTGACGCAGCTTCCAGGCGAGCTGGTTGTAGCCGACATCGACCGCATAGGACAGTTTCGCCCCATGCTGCAAGGCGCAATCGGTGAAGCCGCCGGTCGAGGCGCCGATATCGAGGACAATTTTTCCTTTAACGCTGATCTGAAATTCGCGCAACGCTTTTTCGAGCTTCAAGCCGCCGCGGCTGACGTACGGGAGCGGGTTGCCTTTCACTTCAAGCGGGATATCCGTTGGCACTTTCTCTCCGGGCTTGTCGAGCCGGATGTCGTTCGAGTAGACGAGGCCGGCCATGATCGCCCGCTTCGCTTTTTCACGCGTTTCCGCCAGCCCGCGTTCAACAAGCAGCACATCGAGCCGTTCTTTTTTCCCTTTCATCGTCTCAAGCCCTTTTCTGTTTTCTTGGCGCCATCGTTTTAATGCGGGCAACGATATGCGCGGCTGTCAGCCCAATTTCGCGCAGCAGCTCGCTGACGCTTCCGTGCTCAATAAACCGGTCAGGGATGCCCATCCGCTCGATCACCGCCTGATGGTAGCCGCGGTCATGGGCAAATTCAAGCACGGCGCTGCCAAAGCCGCCCTGCAGCACAGCTTCCTCGATCGTCAAAATCGGCAGGCGGCTTTCGAGCAGTTCAAGAAGCACCGCTTCGTCCATCGGCTTAATAAAGCGGGCGTTGACGACTTTGACCGAGACGCCTTCTTTCGCCAATTGGTCGGCAGCCTCAAGCGCCATGGAGATCGTTGTCCCAAACGTCAAGATCGCCGCATCGCGCCCATCGCGCAGCACTTCCCACGTGCCGATCGGAATCTCTTTCAGCTCCTCGTCAAGCGGAACGCCCAGGCCGTTTCCGCGCGGGAAACGCATGGCAATCGGCCCGTCATCGTAGCGGATAGCCGTATACACCATGTGCTGGCCTTCGTTTTCATCTTTTGGCATCATCAGCACCAAGTTCGGCACATGGCGCAAAAAGGCGATGTCAAACACCCCCTGGTGCGTTTCGCCGTCGGCGCCGACAAGCCCGGCGCGGTCAATGGCGAAAAAGACGTTTAAGTTTTGCCGGCATACGTCATGGACGACTTGGTCATACGCGCGCTGCAAAAACGTCGAATAAATGGCCAAAAAAGGTTTCATCCCTTGCGTCGCCAGCCCGGCCGCCAGCGTCGTCGCATGCTGTTCGGCAATGCCGACATCAAACATCCGATCCGGAAATTCGCTTGCAAACCCTTCCAACTTCGATCCGACCGGCATCGCCGGCGTAATGGCCACGATGCGCGGATCCGTGCGCGCGAGCCGGCGCACCGTTTCGCTGACAAGCGCGCTCCACGACGGCCCGGCTTCCTTCGTTTTCACAAACGCACCAGTTTCAATTTTGTACGGGCCGGTGCCGTGCCACGTTCCCACTTTGTCGTTTTCCGCCGGACTGTAGCCTTTCCCTTTTTTCGTGATCACATGCACGAGCACCGGACCTTTCATTTTCTTCGCATAACGCAAATTTTCAAACAGATCCTCAAAATCATGACCGTCCACCGGTCCTAAATACGTAAACCCGAGCTCTTCGAAAAACACGCCGGAAACGAGCAAGTATTTTAAACTGTCTTTCAAACGTTCGGCCGTGGCCGCCAGCTTGCCGCCGACCGCCGGGATGCGCTTGAGCAACAATTCAAGCTCATCTTTCACCCACTGATATTTGCCGGCTGTTCGCAACCGTCCGAGGATGTTGTGCAGCGCCCCGACGTTCGGGGCGATCGACATTTCGTTGTCATTTAAAATGACAATCATATCCGTTTTTTCATGGCCGATATGGTTGAGCGCCTCGAGCGCCATGCCGCCGGTGAGCGCCCCGTCGCCGATGATCGGCACGATGTATTCATCCGTCCCTTTTAAATCGCGGGCGATCGCCATGCCCATCGCTGCCGACAGCGACGTTGAGCTATGGCCTGTTTCCCAGACATCGTGCTCGCTTTCGCTCCGCTTCGGGAAGCCGGACAACCCCTTGTACTGGCGGAGCGTGTCGAACTCAGCAGCGCGCCCCGTCAAAATTTTATGCACATACGCTTGATGCCCGACATCCCAAATGAGTTTGTCTTTCGGGCTGTCAAACTCCCGGTGCAGGGCGATCGTCAGCTCGACGACCCCTAAATTTGGGCCGATGTGTCCTCCCGTTTTGGACAGCTTTTCAATTAAAAACCGCCGAATCTCGGCGCTTAACTGTTTCAGTTCCGGAATGGACATCGTTTTTAACACGCGCGGATGTTCAATTTTCGTCAAATCCAAATGAGATCACTCGCTTTCATTCGGTCATTCTCCGAGCCGATTCCCTAGAATACAGGTAGTATTATTATACATGATTCGCCGCGAAAAATCGACTTTTTCCGCCAACGCCGGCCTTGGCGCCACTGTATGGCCGCGGCGCGAAGATGAAAGACCTATCATGGGGCGGAAGCAAAAAAGCAACACAGCCGCCCTTGCTCCGAAGCAAGGGCGGCCGTTCCGCTTTTAATGGTCGCGGGCGGCGACCAGTTCGCAAATATAGGCGAGCGCGGCGCCGTCAACGTCGGCGTTCCGTAAATGGCGCTGCGCCGCCTCGATATGGAACGCCAACTTTTCCTTCGCGCCGGCAAGCGACAGCAACGCTGGATACGTCGCTTTGTTGTTGCTTTGGTCGCTGCCGACCGGCTTGCCGATTTTTTCTTCTGCCCCTTCAATATCGAGAATATCATCGCGAATTTGAAAGGCAAGGCCTAGATGGGCGGCAAATTCGTCAAGCTCCCGCGTTTGCCGGGCATCAGCGCCGCCGATCAAGGCGCCGGCGTGCACGCTGTATTGCAGCATTTTCCCGGTTTTATGCCGATGGATGTATTCGAGCTCCGAAAGCGTCAGCGTTTTCCCCTCTCCTTCCATATCGGCTACCTGACCGGCGACCATCCCTTCCGGACCGGCCGCTTTCGCCAGCCGTTCGATGAGCCGAAGCCGGACGGAAGGAGGGATGCGCTCATCGTCGATTTCGGCGATCAATTGAAACGCGTACGTCAACAACCCGTCCCCCGCCAAGATGGCCATCGCCTCGCCGAACACTTTATGGTTCGTCGGCTTGCCGCGCCGCAAATCATCGTTGTCCATGCTCGGCAAATCATCATGGATCAAAGAGTACGTATGGATCATTTCAATCGCGCAGGCGACGGGCAATCCGACCGCCGGGTCTTTGCCGAGCGCCCGAACGGTGGACAGAAGCAGCAACGGACGGATTCGTTTGCCGCCGGCCTCCAATGAGTACATCATCGCCTTTTTCAGCTTCGCCGGCCCTTCTAAGCGCTCTATATAACGGGAGAGCGCTGTTTCCACCGCCTGTTTTTGCTCGTTGAGAAACTGTTCAACTGAAAGCTGCGCCACCGCTTACTCCTCCTCCGGCGAAAAAGGCACGAGCTGACCGTCTTCGCGCAACATATACTCGAGCTGTTTTTCGACGTGCTGCAGTTTATCATGGCAAAGTTTCGACAGCTTCATGCCTTCTTGAAAAAAGACGATCGCCTCTTCAAGCGGCACATTGCCTTCCTCGAGCCGTTCGACGATTTCCTCAAGCTTTTTCATCGCTTCTTCAAACGTCAGCTCTTTTTCTTCGCTCATATTGTTTTCTCCTCCACTCCCGTCACTTGACAATCGACTTGTCCGTCTTGAATCCGGATGGACAGGCGCTCGCCGACCTGAAGCTGGCCGATTCGTTTGACAAGCTCGCGCCGCTCATTGTACACCAAACTGTAGCCGCGCTCCATGATGCGGAGCGGACTGAGCGCCTCAAGCCGCGCGACATGGGAACGAAAGCGGAGCGCATGGCGCTCTAAGGCGGTGCGCATCGCTTTTTCAAGCGCGCCGGCAGCCGCTTTTTGCCGCTCCTTCGTCCGCTCAAGCTCGGCCGCCGGGTGATGGCGCCATGGCCGCAGGCGCAGCTCACGCCATTGTTGGCGCTTCTTGTCGAGCAACCGTTCGCGCTGGCGGGCGAGCCGGTCGAGCAACACGTCAAGCTGCTGCTCTTTTTGTTCGTACAGCCGCCTTGGATAGCGGAAAGCGTACGATGCTTGAAGCCGCCGCAACCGTTCCTGGCTGGCAGCGAGCTGTTCTTTCATGGCGCGGATCATCCGCCATTTCCGCTCGGCGAGCCGCTCAGTCAGCTCCCCGACGTGCGGCGCAGCCAGCTCTGCTGCCGCCGTCGGTGTCGGCGCCCGCAAATCGGCGACAAAATCGGCGATCGTAAAATCGGTCTCATGGCCGACGGCGGAAATGACCGGCACGCGCGAAGCAAAGATGGCGCGGGCGACGATTTCTTCGTTAAACGCCCACAATTCTTCAATCGAACCGCCGCCGCGGCCGACAATGAGCACGTCAACCCCGCCGAACTCATTTGCCCGCTCGATGGCGCGCACGATTGACAGCGCCGCCCCGTCGCCTTGGACGAGCGCCGGAAACAAAATGATTTTCGCAAGCGGATAGCGGCGGCGGATCGTCGTCATAATGTCGCGCACCGCCGCTCCGGTCGGCGATGTAACAACGCCGATGCAGCGCGGAAACGCCGGAAGCGGCTTTTTATGGACGGGAGAAAACAGCCCCTCCGCCTCGAGCCGCTGCTTCAGCTGCTCATACGCCAAATACAGGCGACCGATGCCTTCCGGCTGCATTTCTTTTACATATAGCTGGTAGTTCCCATTCGGCTCATAGACGGAAATTTCCCCACGCACAAGCACGTTCATCCCATCTTCGGGACGGAACGGCAAATGTTGATTGTAGCCGGCAAACATGACCGCGGCAATGCGCGCCTGGCTGTCTTTTAAGGTAAAATACATATGGCCGCGCGAATGCTGCTTAAAGTTGGAAATTTCACCTTTCACCCATAAATCGCGCAAATGCGGGTCGACGTCAAATTTGCGCTTAATGTATTTCGTCAGCGCCCCGACGGTGACGTATTTCACTTCCATCGAAACCGCCTCACTTCACGGCGAGCTGCCGGGCCGCTTCGATCGTGTTGTGCAACAGCATCGTAATCGTCATCGGACCGACCCCTTTTGGCACCGGCGTGATATAGCCCGCCACTTCTTTGACGGCGTCAAAATCAACATCGCCGCACAGTTTACCGCTCTCCAAACGGTTGACGCCGACATCAATGACGACAGCTCCCGGTTTGACGTGGTCCGGACCGATGAGACGCGCCTTGCCAACCGCGACGATCAAAATGTCAGCCTGCCGCGTGACGGCCGGCAAATCAGGCGTTTTCGAATGGGCGTAGGTGACGGTCGCATGCTCGCGCAAAAACAGCTGGCCGACCGGTTTGCCGACGATGTTGCTCCGGCCGACGACGACGACATGCTTCCCGGCAATGTCGATGCCGGCAGATTTGACCATCACGAGAACGCCATGCGGAGTGCACGGAAGAAACGCCGGCTGGCCGATCATCATTTTCCCGACGTTGATCGGGTGGAAGCCATCGACATCTTTTTCCGGGGCGATCGTTTCAATGACCGACCATTCGCGGATATGCTCCGGCAACGGCAGCTGCACTAAAATGCCGTGCACCGCCGGATCGCCGTTCAGTTCGCGGATTTTCGCCAACAGCTCCTCTTCGCTGATGGACGCCGGAAATGTGTAAAGAAATGAACGAATGCCCACTTCAGCGCACGCTTTTTGCTTCCCTTTCACATACGAATGCGACGCCGGATCGTCGCCGACAAGAATGACGGCCAGCCCCGGCTCAACGCCGCTTTCCTTCAACTTCGCTGTTTCTTCCGCCAACCCGGCGCGAATCGTTGCGGCCATTTCTGCTCCGCTGATGATTTGTGCTGTCATCGTATCTCGTTCCCCTCTCCTTGTTCGTCCATCCATATCGGTTTGCCTGACTTGACGCCGAAAGCTTGCGCAGCCGGCGGCCTGTCCTATTTTTGCAGCGCCGCCTTCACTTTCGAAAGCACGCCGTTGACAAAACTCCCGGATTTCCAATCGCCGAATTTTTTCGCCAGCTCGACCGCTTCATCGAGGCTGACGCTCACCGGCACATCGTCGACATACTTCATCTCATACGTCGCCATGCGCAAGATGGCGCGGTCCACATTGGCCACCCGCTCAAGCGTCCACTTTTCCAAATTGGCACGCAACAGCTCGTCAATTTCCTCCTGGTGCTCGACGACGCCTAGTACAAGCTGGCGCAAAAATGGATCCGCTTCGCTGCTTCCTGCCACATTGGCCAGCGCCTCCTCCGGCGGAATGTGCCCGACGTCGATTTGAAACAGCGCCTGCAGCGCTTTTTCCCGCGCTTCATGCCGCTTCATTGCCTTCCCCCTCTCTAAATACGAACATTTATATTAAAATCTTATCATATTTTTCGGAAAAAGCCAGACCCTTCCCGTCGCCCGTCTTGCTGCCGATTTTACACCGCCGGCTCCGCTGTTGGCCTCGTTCATTACAATAACAGACTTTGACGAAAAAAACAAAAGGCGGCTGCTCCGAAAGCAGCTGCCTTCTGTTTTTGTCACCGTTGTTCGACGGCGTCGTGCTCCTGTTTTCCGCTTTCAAACTGAATGCCGACGATGTGCACGTTTACTTCGCTCGTTTCCAAGCCGGTCATGTTCCAAAGCGCCTGGCGCACGTTTTCCTGCACCTTTTTCGCCACGTTCGGGATCGACGCGCCGAACTGGACGAAGCAATAAAGGTCAATGACAACCCCGTCATCGCGCAAATCGACTTTGACGCCTTTGCCGTGATGCTTTTTGCCGAACCGCTCGGCAACACCAGCGGCGAAATTACCGCGCATTTGCGCAACGCCATCGACTTCGCTGGCCGCGATGCCGGCGATCACCTCGATCACTTCCGGTGCAATTTCGACTTTGCCAAGCCCGGTGTACTCCTGTTCGGAGTTAAACATATGTTCAGACATGGGGCACCTCCTATTCCGCCTTCATAATATCATATAACTCCAAAAACTTCGTATTAAACTCGCCGCTTTGGAATTTCTCATGCTCCATTAATTTTATGTGAAACGGGATCGTCGTATGAATGCCTTCAATGACAAACTCCGAAAGAGCCCGTCTCATGCGGGCGATCGCCTCCTCACGCGTCGGCGCGTGAACGATTAGTTTGGCGATCATCGAATCGTAATACGGCGGAATCGTATAGCCCGGGTAGGCGGCGGAATCGACGCGCACGCCCGGACCACCCGGCGGCAAATACATGGCGATTTTCCCCGGCGACGGCATAAAGTTTTTCGCTGGGTTTTCCGCATTGATGCGGCATTCGATCGCCCAACCGTTAAAGGAGACGTCCTCTTGGGTGAGCGACAGCTTTTCACCGGCAGCGACGCGGATCTGTTCTTTTACTAAATCGACACCGGTAATGAGCTCGGTGACCGGGTGCTCCACCTGAATGCGCGTATTCATTTCCATGAAATAAAACTGTTTGTTCCGGTGGTCATAAATAAATTTGACCGTGCCGGCGCCCATGTAGTTGACCGCCTTGGCCGCCTTGACCGCCGCCTCGCCCATCCTCCGGCGCATGTCGTCGTCAAGGGCCGGCGACGGCGCTTCTTCGACAAGCTTTTGCAGCCGGCGCTGGATCGAGCAGTCGCGCTCTCCTAAATGAATGGTGTTGCCATATGAATCGGCGAGCACTTGAATTTCGACATGGCGGAAATCTTCGATATACTTTTCAATATAAACGCCAGGGTTGCCGAACGCCGTCGCCGCTTCTTGCTGGGTGATGTTGATGCCTTTGACGAGCTCTTCTTCGTTGCGGGCGACGCGAATTCCTTTCCCACCGCCGCCGGCCGTCGCTTTGATGATGACCGGGTAACCGATTTCAGCGGCGATCGCCCGCGCCTCCTCAAGACTTTCAATAACGCCGCGCGAGCCCGGCACAATCGGCACACCCGCTTCCCTCATCGTCTCGCGGGCGATGTCTTTAATCCCCATTTTGGCGATCGCTTCCGGGCTCGGGCCGATGAACGTGACATTGCATTCACGGCACAGCTCGGCAAACGCCTCGTTCTCCGCCAAAAAGCCATAGCCCGGGTGAATGGCGTCACAGCCGGTCAACGTGGCAACGCTCATGATGTTGGTGAAATTCAAATAGCTGTCTTTCGAGGCGGTCGGCCCGATGCAGTACGCCTCATCCGCCAGCTGCACATGCAAGGCGTCGCGGTCAGCCTGCGAAAAGACGGCGACCGTCTCAATGCCGAGCTCCCGGCAGGCGCGAATAATGCGGACGGCGATTTCCCCGCGGTTCGCCACCAACACTTTTTTGATCATCGTCCGTTCTCTCCCTTAGTCAGGCTTGACCAAAAACAACGGCTGGCCGTATTCGACGAGCTGGCCGTTTTGCACGAGCACCTCGACAATTTCGCCATCGACTTCCGCTTCAATTTCATTAAACAGCTTCATCGCCTCGATGATGCAAACAACCGTATCTTTTTTCACTTTGTCGCCCGGCTTCACATACGGCGGCTTGTCCGGCGCCGGCGCTGCGTAGAACGTGCCGACCATCGGCGATGTAATTTGATGCAAGTTGCCTTCCGCAGCCGGCTTTGCTTCTTTGGCCGCCGTCGGTTCCGTTTCCGGCGCCTGCTTCACTTCCGAAGCCGCCACTTGGACAGGCGCAAGCGCCGGGGCCGCCGTCGGTTCGACCGCTGCCACTGCCTGTGCGGGCGCCGCCGGTGCGGCTGCCGGTGCAACGGCGACAGCAACCGCTTTTTTCATATGTACTTTCGTTTCTCCTTGCTCATATACAAATTCATCGATTGAGGATTGATCGACCAACCGAATCAATTCGCGGATTTCTTGAATTTTCATCGTTCTCACACCTTTCTCCAAGTGTCAGCCCGTCTTTCGCAGGCGGTGATCAAACGTATTCATAACGATTATACACACAACTGCAGGGCAAACGAAAGGTTTTTATGCAAAAAAAACTGCTCTGGCAAAGAGCAGCGCGTTCATCCGGCCGGCTGGAACTCGACGGTGACATATTGGGCATCCGGAATTTCTTTTTTCACCATATGAATGACTTCATTCGCCGATTTAGATGAGCTTTGTTTCGCTTTGATCGTCACGCGCACTTGGTTGTCATCGGCGCGCACGAGCACGTCTTCATACCCGCCTTTCGATTTGATGAGCGTCTCCAACGTTGCTTCTTTTTCGGACAATGCTTGCAATTTTTCAATTTTGTCGAGCGCTTCACTTTTTTCTTCCTCCGTCGCGTTCGCTGAAGCGACAATGGCGTTCAGCTCATCGCGCAGCCGGCTCCGTTCATCCTCAATTTTCATGCGCAGCGCTGTAAACAAATCATCGCCTGCGGTTGACGGCTCCTCTTTCGCTCCAGTCTCTTCCACCGCTACGCTTGGTTGTTTGGCCGGCTTTTCTGTTTTCTCATTCGCGGTGAGCGCCGGGCTGTTGCCCATCTCTTTCGGCGCCGTGACATAATACACCGACAGTACGACTACTAAGCTTAGCATCGTCAACAGCCATACCGTTTGTTTTTTCAACATGGCGATCTCCTCTCCCCTTACTTGAGTCATTTTTTCGGCAAGACCGCGACGCGGTAGCTCGGAACGTTTAACACGCGCGTCACCGCCTCGACGATCCATTTTTTAATTTGCAAGTTGTCGGCCCCTTTGGCGACGACAAGCACACCGCGAATATCCGGCTTTTTCGTGGCGACAACAAGCGGCGTTTCCTCGTCGCCATTGCGGATGATGATCACTTCTTCGTTTGTCGACTGATTTTCAATCGTCCGTTTTCCGCCTTCCTTGTCGCTTTCTTCGGTCGTTTGCTGCTGGGTCGAGCGTTTTTTCTCAAACAGCTTCAGCTCGGTTGAGTCAAGGTTGACGACAACGGTGACATCCTCAACCCCTTCAATTGCTTCGAGGGCGGCTTTCAACTCCTTCTCGTACCGTTCCTCATAGGCGGCGATCACTTTATCCTTTGTCTCCTTGCTCGACAAAAACGCCGGCTCGGACGGGGATTCCGGCTGATTGGCGGAAGGCTTGGCTTCGGCATCGTCTGCGCTACCTGCAAAGTGACTCGCCGCCATGAGCGCCACACCGGCCAGCAGCAGGACAACGACATATGAGAACGGCATGTGTTTTCGCGCCCCTTCCCCGTTCCCGTCTTTGGGCGGGGAAGAAAGAAATCGTTTGAAAAACGAGAGCATCCCCCCTATTCCCTCCCTCTAAATTGCACGGCAATTTTATTTTCATCGACTTCCCATTTGCCGGCGAGAAAGGCGCGCACCTCTTCAGCCAGCGAGGCATCGCTCTCGGGCAAAGCCGGCGGCTTTATTGTATCGATGACAACCGGCTCCACCGCGCTGGAAGGGCGTTGTTTCAAAAGCGCCACTTCAATCGTCTTGATGTCCTCTGGCATGCGCCAATTTTCGTTGTGATCGGCGTAAACTTTGACATCAGCCTTCAATCCATACTTTTCCATCAACTCCCCGTTTACGTCGTTTTCGAGCTGGACAGCCATTTGTTCTAAAATATATGCGCGTTGTGAAGCTTGTATTTCTTTTTTCTGTTGTTCCATTTGATTTTTTATCTCCTCTTCCCCCTTGAAGCCTTCGGAAAAACGGGCAAGTGCTGAAGCGACAAGCTGATCCGGATCCGCCGAAGCCATCCGGAGCACCGGCGTCAACATAATTAGGAGAAGCAAAAGTCCGACGACCATTTTGACATATTTTTGCATCGTCCCGGACGGCAGCAAAAAATCGATGATGATGGCAAACAACAAAAACAAAATGATGTTCGTCACCCATTCAATCACAAGCTGCATAACGTTCCTCCTAGCGGACCATCATCGTAATATTCCCTGCCATAACCATGACGGTGAGGCTGAAGAAAAACATGAGCGAGACGATCAAAAGCGCCGCGAGCACATAGGCGATGCTTTTGCCGATAATGTTGAGGCAAGACAGCACCGGACTGCCGCCAAGCGGCTGCAACAGCGCGGCTGATAGTTTGTAGATGATGACGATGGCGAAAATTTTCACCGCCGGAAAGATGGCAATCATCAACAACACAGCCACCCCGACCAATCCGACCGCATTTTTGAGCAGCATCGAAGCGGCAACGACCGTATCGGCTGCATCAGTAAACAGCTTGCCGACGACCGGGATGAAGTTGCCGGTGACAAATTTCGCCGCCCGCAGCGCCACCCCGTCCGCCACCGCCGCTGTTGCCCCCCGCACCGACATAACGCCAAGGAAAACCGTCAAAATGAGGCCGAGCAAACCGAGGGCGGCCTTGTTCAACAAATCGGCAAGCTGGGTCGCCTTGTACCGGTCGCTGAGCGTGCTGACGACACTTAAAAGCGCCGCTAGCAACAGAAGCGGGAGCGTGACATATTCCACGACAACGCCGGTTGTGTTCATCAAAAACAAAATGATCGGATGGAAAAACGCCGCCGATACGACGCCGCCGGAGGAGGCGAGCAAGGCGAGCAAAAGCGGAACGAGGGCGATGATAAAATGGCTCATCGTCCGCACCGCCTCGAGCGCATAGCCGGTTGCGAGGCGGAAGCTGTTTAAGGCGAGCAATAACAGCACCATGTAGACGACGGCGTGGGCGATTTTGCTTACCTCCTGCTGGGCGAACGCGTTTTGCAGCGATTGCAGCACGGTGCTGAAGACAGCGAGCAAAATGAGCGTCCCAAGCAGCTTCCCGTTGACTTGCAGTTCATAAAATAAATAACGGGCGAGCGCTTTCAGCCACTCGACGGGCGACCATTGCCGGTCGCCGCTTAAAAAATCGGAGAGCGGCCCTTTTTCGCTTTCCGGCAAAAAGCCCCCATACTCATGGACGATCGTTTCCCAATAACGGCGGATGTCGCTGACATCCAAATGAGCGAGCTGCTCGCTGACGTACGGCCCATCGCTCGCAGCTTGTACGACGAACGGGCAAAAAAAGAGAGAGAGCAACCCCGCAATGAGGAACGCTGTCCGCTTCAATCCGTTCCCTCCTTATCGCGCCGCCGGAATGAGGCTGATGACCGCTTCAATGATGGCAGTCAAAATTGGGACGGCGAGCGCCAAAATGACGATTTTGCCGCCGAGCTCAATTTTGGCAGCGATCGCCCCTTGGCCGGCGTCTTTGGAAATTTGCGCGGCAAACTCGGCGATGTAGGCAATGCCGATAATTTTCAACATCATTTCCAAGTACACCATTTGAATGTGGGCGCCTTCCGCCATCTCCCGCAGCGTCAGCAAAATATTGCTGATTTGGTCAACAAGAAGTAAAAAAATGGTGCATCCGACAAAAACAGTCAATAAAAAGGAGAGGCTCGATTTTTGTTCTTGCAGCAGCACAACGAGGAACGTCGCCACCAACCCGAGGCCGACGATTTGCAAAATGTCCATGGCCTCTCCCCCTATCCGCGGAACAAAAAGACATCTTTAATTTTTTGAAACAAATCGCTTACAATCGAAGCGACCATAAACAAAATATAAATAAAGCCGAGCAGCGTCACCCACTGGGCGTATTCTTTCCTTCCCATCTGGTCGAGCACCGTATGCAAAAACGCGATGACGATGCCGACGCCGGCGATTTTTAAAATGATATCGACATCGATGCCCATTCGTCCTGCCTCCTGTCTACATGAGTAAAATGACGAGCAGCAGCCCGGCTAACACGCCTAAACTTTTCGCCATTTTGCCATAGCGCGCCTGATCGTCCAGCGCCTCCGCTTCCTCCCGCTCAAGATGGGCGAGCGCCAAGGCGATTTGCTGTTGCTGGGTGAGCCGGTCATACTGGCCGAGCGTGGCGCCAAACTGTTTCATTACTTCCCACTCTCCTTGTTTGAGCGCGGTCTTCCCCCATACAGCCCGCAAGCTTTTTTCCCATGCTTCGGCCACGCTCGTTTCACACGCATGCAACGCCGCCGCAAACTGGGCAAACAGCTCGCCAATCGGAGCGGCCGTCTGGCGGGCGATATGCTGAGATGCCTCGGCAAGCGGCGTATGTCCGTACATCACTTCCGCTTCGAACGCCCTGAGCGCCGCTTTCAGCTGGCGAAGCTGGCGCGGCCGTTCGTACAAGGCGCGGGCGGCTGCCATCCCCATCCAAGTGGAGGCGGCAAGAATCAACAAGGCGCCCAGCCACTTCATCGGCCCGCCACCGCCCGCTCGTACAGCACGGCGCCGTTGGCGTCAACAATGCGCCGGATGAAGCCGGGATGCGGGACGTTCGTCAACTCAATAAACCGTTCAAACACCCGTTGCTCCATGACCGGACGCAGCGTCGGCCGCTGCCAAACATCTCGAACGGTGCGCCCGTGCACGGTCGTCCATATCGAAACGCCGGCATTCGCCGCCTCCAGCACCGCTTCGCTGTCTTCCTCGCGCCCAATTTCATCCACAATCATGACATCCGGACTCATCGAGCGAATCATCATCATCATCCCTTCCGCTTTCGGACAAGCGTCCAACACATCAAGGCGTGGGCCGAACGAAAATTGCGGAATGCCTTTCACGCAGCCGGCGATTTCCGACCGCTCGTCAACGATCGCTACCTTTTGCGCCGGAATGCGCCCAGTTCCGCTGCTGATCAGGCGCGCCGCGTCGCGCAACAGCGTCGTTTTGCCGGTCTGCGGGGAACCGATGATCATCGTATGGCGCCAGCGCCCATCATACACATACGGAATCAGCGGATCGGCAATGCCGATTTGCTCTTTGGCAATGCGGATGTTAAAGGAGGCGACATCGCGGATGGCTTTCACCTTGCCCCCTTCTGTAACGACTTTGCCGGCGAGCCCGACGCGATGGCCGCCTTCAATCGTCATAAATCCACGCCTCAGCTCCTCTTCGACGGCATAAATCGAATAATGGCTCAACTTGTTGAGCAAGTACACGCCGTCCTCTTTCGTCACTTCATATGGCAGCAAGCGGGCCTTCCCATCGACGATCACTTCAAGCGGCCGGGAAATACGGATGCGGATTTCTTCGATGCTGCGCCCCCAGGAAGGCATCTGCTGCAGCACAGCGGCGATCGTTTTCGGCAAAATTCCCCATACCGCTTCCATGGCCCTCCCCCTTTTTGGTGGACTAGTCTATATGTATGGGCGGAAGATGCTGTTTATGCCTTACTTGTAAATGCCGAACAAAATGAGCGCCACCCCGAGCGCGATGAACGCGAGCCGAGAAAACGAAAGCTCATCCGCCAGCGAAAGCAGACCGATCGCCATCGTTACGATCAGCACAGTCGGGCCGACAGCAGCGAGCACGGCGTTAATGGCGAGCGCCTTTCTTACATCATTAAAGACCAACATCAGCAGCGCTGCACTCAGTTCAATAAGCGCCGACAACATTCGCATGCCCGCCATCGCCAAAACGGACGAATCGATCGATCGCAGCCAATGTTTCATGTGTCCCTCCTCAAATAGAGATGGATTAGTACAAACGTATGCGGGAACAAGCCGTTTCAGAAGAAGTTTTTGCCGGTGAAAACGGGGATGGACAACGAAGCAGGATGGGGCACCTTTGGCGCATAAAAACAGCACCGGCCCGGAACATTCCGGATCAGTGCTGCCCTTGTTCAGGTTCTTACGCCCGTGACACGTATGTGCCGTCAGCCGTATTGATGATGAGGGTGTCGCCTTCGTTGACGAAAAATGGCACTTGAACGACAAGGCCGGTTTCAAGCTTGGCCGGTTTCGAACCGCCGGAAGCGGTGTCGCCTTTAATGCCCGGCTCGGTTTCAACAACTTTCAGCTCAACGGTATTCGGCAGCTCGATGCCGATCGTTTCACCCTGGTACATCATGATGAACACTTCCATATTTTCTTTCAAAAACTTGAGCTCATATTCGATTTGCTTTGCCGGCAGCTCAATTTGCTCATATGTTTCCATGTCCATAAAGACGTGTTGATCGCCGTTGGCGTACAAATATTGCATTTTGCGCGTGTCAATTTGCGCCCGGTTCACTTTTTCGCCGGCGCGGAACGTCCGCTCTTGAATGGCGCCGGTGCGCAAATTTCGCAGTTTCGAACGGACAAACGCCGCACCCTTGCCCGGCTTGACGTGCTGAAACTCAAGGACGCGCCAAATCTCGCCGTCGACCTCGATGGTAAGTCCTGTGCGAAAATCGTTGACTGAAATCATTGCCCGAAATCCTCCTCACGCTATCCGTTATAAAATGATCAGTTCTTTCGGCGAATGAGTGAGCGCTTCGTTCCCATCGGCGGTAATGACCGCATCATCCTCAATGCGCACCCCGCCGAGCCCCGGGATGTAAATGCCGGGCTCGACCGTCACAACCATGCCCGGCTCCAGCACCGCATCGGAGCGGGCCGAAAGCGTCGGCCCTTCGTGAATTTCAAGGCCGATGCCGTGGCCGGTTGAATGTCCGAAATAATCGCCATACCCTTGTTCGCGAATATAATCGCGCGTCAGTGCGTCAGCCTCTTTGCCGGTCATGCCCGCTTTGATCCCGCGCATGCCGCGCCGCTGCGCTTCAAGGACAATGCCATAAATCGTTTGCAGCTCAGCGCTGACTTGGCCGACGGCGACCGTCCTTGTCAGGTCGGAACAATATCCCTTGTAGTAAGCCCCGAAATCAAGCGTGACGAGTTCGCCGCGCTCGATCGTTTTTTCGGACGCCACCCCGTGCGGCAGCGCCGAACGGTAGCCAGAAGCGACGATCGTATCGAAGGAGGACGAAGACGCCCCTTGTTTGCGCATAAAAAATTCAAGCTCATTCGCCACTTCAATTTCTTTGACGCCCGGACGAATGAACGACAAAATATGAGCAAATGCAGCATCGGCAATTTCCGCTGCTTCCTTTAATATCTTAATCTCTGCTTCCGACTTAATCAAGCGCAACTTTTCCACGACATGGGATGTCGGCGCAAGCTCGGCATCAATCGCCTCTTCATACGCCTTGTACGCCGCATACGTCACATGCTCCTGCTCAAAGCCGAGCGTTTTGATCCCGAGCCGCTTCACTTGTTTCGCGATTTCATCGACGATCGGTCCGCTGTGCTGGACGATTTCAAATCCTTCAACTTGCTTGGCCGCCTGCTCGACATAGCGAAAATCCGTAATAAAGACCGCCCCTTGGCGGCTGACAAGCGCAACGCCGGCGGTGCCAGTGAATCCGGTAATGTAGCGGCGGTTGCAGCCGTTTGTCACCAACAGCCCGTCAAGATGCTGCTCTTCAAGCAACGCTCGAAGCCTTTCCAGCTTTTCCATGTTTCATTCTCCTCTGCCCATGAATATTGTAATACAAAGGCGATGTGATACGTTGGCGGTTGCCGATGCGCGAGATCGGCTGCGCCTAAAAAATATGGAAACCTTCTTTATTTTACCATGATCGCAGCAGTTTCCGCCATATGCGCCTGCTTTGGCCGACAGCTTAGCTTCCTTCCTTGGCCGCCTGCGGTTCAGCGCTTGGCGACGGCCGGTTCATTTCCTGCGCCTCGAAAGAAACCGAATACCCGACAAACACGCCGTACAAAATGTACAAGCAGAGCGTTGTAATGACCGTATTCGTCTCTAAATCCGCAACCGGCTTCACGTTCGGAAACAGCGGATTGAGCAAATAAAACACCACTACCCAAAGCGCAGCGCCATACAACATTCCCGCCCACATGCCGCGGATGTTCCTTAGCAGTGCATAGTAAAGAAGCGCCGCCGCAATGGAAATGATGCCGATCAACACAATAGCCGCATAATTGCCGGCTTTGCCGTATTTCCAATCGCCGGCGACCCACGGGATGAGAACCATGTTCGGACTGATTTCGCTGAAGTTGAAAAAGTAAGCCAAATAGCCCATCAAGCTCCAAAACACCCCGCCGACAAATCCGGTGATAATCGTTTTTTGCACGAGCGTCATCGGCCGTTCCGTTTTTTCTTGCTCCAGTTTTCCTTTCTGTTCCGCCATCATGCTACACCTCCTTGTCTGTTAGTATGACCTGCAATTTGCCGCCCCATGAATCAAGCAAAAAAATGACCGCCTCTGTGTAAATAATGGATTTTTTGGAAATCATAACAGTAACATCAACCTAGAGGTTTCCGGACGTTTCTTGTAGAATAAAATAATAAACATAAAAAATAGGTTGGTGTTTGCCCGATGAAACAAGAGAAACCGTTATACGGCGGCCAGGCGGTTGTCGAAGGGGTCATGTTTGCCGGCAAAACGCATTCTGTCACCGCCATTCGCCGCACCGATGGAACGATCGAGTACTTTTCCGCACCGCGCCGCGCCAATCCGACGCTGGCCGCCTTCAAAAAAATCCCGTTTGTCCGCGGCATCGTCGCCATTATTGAAGCGAGCGCAACCGGGGCCAAACATTTGCAGTTTGCAAGCGAACGGTATGACGTCGCCCTAGGGGAAGAACAGACGGAGGCCGAAAGCAGTTCCAACCTGACGCTGATTCTCGGCGCCGCCGCGATCGGCGTGCTCTCGTTTTTGTTCGCCAAAACGGTGTTCACGCTCATCCCAGCGTTGCTCGCCGCCGCTTTCAAGCCGCTCATCCCGGGAAAAACGGGGCAAATTTTGCTTGAAGGGGCTTTTAAGCTTGCCTTATTGCTCGGCTACATTTACTTTATTTCCTTGACGCCGCTTGTAAAACGCGTCTTTCAATACCACGGGGCGGAACATAAAGTGATCAACGCCTATGAAGCGGGCTGGCCGCTCACTGTCGAACATGTCCAACGCGCCTCGCGCCTTCACTACCGGTGCGGCAGCAGCTTCATTTTATTTACCGTCATCGTCGGCTTGTTTCTGTATTTGTTCGTGCCGACCGATCCGCTTTGGCTGCGGATTGTGAACCGGCTCGCCTTAATTCCGGTCGTGCTCGGCGTTTCGTTTGAGGTGCTGCAGTTTACAAATAAATGGAGGGACATTCCGTTGCTGCGCTGGCTGGGCTATCCCGGTCTATGGCTGCAGCGGCTGACGACAAAAGAGCCGGACGACGACCAAGTGGAAGTGGCCATCGCTTCGTTCCAGCAGCTTCTTCGTTTAGAGGCGGAAGCGGAAGCGAAAAAAGCGGTGCAGTAATCGTAAAGGGGGTGGATTCATTGCGGCACAGGGCTGTTCACCCGCTCGCCGGACTTATGATTTTGCTTGGGACGCTTGGCATTGTGTATACCCTTTTTGCCCATCCGACGGTGCTGTTTCGCCAGCTGTTGTTTGTTGCGCTGTTTGCAGCCGCGATTTATCTCTTTTACCGTTTCGTCTACCAACGCCGCACTAGCAAAGAACGATTGTCGTATCTAAAAGCGGTGCGGCAGTCGAAAAAGCTTCATCCCCGCTCCGCGCACAAGCAGCCGAAGCCGGCGAAACTAAAACGGCCGTTGAAAAAGCGAACGGCGACTCCGCATTTGACCGTCATCGAGGGCAAAAAAGGCAAAAAAAAGAATCGGGCTTCCTTTTAGCTTGATTCTTTTTTGTTTTGGGCGCTCAAAACGCCCACCGCTGCAAAAACTGCCGCGCCCGCTCGCGCCCATAGTCAATGAGACGCCGGCGCGCTTCCAGGTCGATGGAAAAATCGGTCGCAAGAACGTTTTCCACCGGCAAAAAGATGATGTTTTTTTCATGGCGGCGCGAAATATAGCGGGCGTCATGCGCCTCTTTCATCGCCTCAAACAACGCTTCGTACAAATCAAGCGCGTTGGCAATGCGCCGTTTCGGCCGCTGGCCGGGCTTGGCGCTCAATTGAACGCCGAGCACCGGCCGTTTTTTCGTTTCTTTTTCTTCATCAAAGAGAAACAGCGGAAAGTTGCTGAGCACCCCGCCGTCAACGATGAGGGAGGTGCCGTCCCGTCCGTGAAGGCGGACCGGCTCGAAAAAGTACGGAATGCTCGTGCTCATCCGCACCGCCTTGGCGATCGAAAACGAGCCGGGGTCAATGCCGTATATCGCCAAATCATCCGGCAGCACGACGATGCGCCCGTTCGTCACATCGGAGGCAACGATATACAAACTGTCAGCTGGTACATCCCGAAACATACGCACTCCGCGGGCAGCGAGCGCCGATTCGATCCACTGTTCAAACACGTTTCCCTTATAAACTCCTAAATGCCAATATAGACGCACCCACTTCCAAACAGAAAACGGAACCCACGACGCCCGTTCATCCAAAAACTGCTCCAGCCTAAGCTCCTCGAACAACTGCGTCATCTCACGGGCGGTGTATCCAGCCGCCAGTAGCGCAGCAAGCAGCGCCCCGGCGCTCGTCCCGGCAAGCCGCTTCCAGCGCAGCCCTTTTTCTTCAATGGCCTCATACGCCCCCAGCAACGCAAACCCTTTCACTCCGCCGCCGGAAAAGACGAGATCAATGTCCATCGCCGCCTCCCCTTTCTCGCTGTTTATATATATGTAAGAGAAAGAAAAGGCGTTTAGTACGAAAAACAAAAAAGAGCAAGCAGTCGCTTACTCCCCTTGCTCATTGCGCTTTTGCACGTCGCGCAGCGCCTCAAGACGGCGTTCGTCCTCTTGAAAATATTGCACCAAATCGCCAATCCGGTCGATGGCGTTCCAACTCAAATGGTGTTCAATCCCTTCCACATCGCGGTAAATGTTTTCTTCGTTGACGCCAATGAGGCGAAGAAACTGCTCAAGCAGCTCATGGCGGTACACAAGCCGTTGGCCGATTTTTTTTCCTTTCGGCGTCAAGACCAGGCCGCGGTACTTTT
>NZ_JAFWFM010000176.1:0-8869 GCF_017515625.1 Geobacillus sp. | reverse complement strand
TGTCGAGATGCCGTTCCATCGCCGGCAGCACCGGGATGAGCATCGAATTGCCCAGCGTCATGACAAGCGGAATCGAGGCAAGCGCAGCGACCGCCCGCCCCCGACCAGCCTTCCTCCCTGCCGCTTTTGACAGTTGCACCGTCCATTCCATCGCTTCGGTCCCTTTCTTATGAAGTCGATATTTCCACTTATATGATGTGCGTTTTTCTGTGAAAATAATGAATCCATGAGCGGTTATTTTCATGCTTGGGTGGCGAGTAAAAGCTTACTCATGGATGTTTTTAATGGAAAATTAATCCTGTAATTCCCAACCATATCTCTTTGTTCGATCGTCCATACTAATCATACCTCATCAAAAAACCATCAAGGAGGAATTTCATATGGCTCGTTCAAGCAACAAACTGCTTGTTCCAGGCATCGAACAAGCGTTGGAACAAATTAAGTACGAAATCGCCCAAGAGTTTGGCGTACAGCTCGGGGCTGGCACGGTTTCGCGCGCCAACGGCTCCGTCGGCGGAGAAATGACGAAACGGCTCATTGCTCAAGCACAAAGCGAATTGGCAGGCCGAAAAACGGAATAAAGCCGAGCGGAATCACTCGGCTTTTTTCATTTTGGCATCCATCGCTTTCAAATGGCGGTGGACGTCGGCTTGGCGGCGATCTTTCTTGTTGTTGCGGTCGTCATCTGCTGTCTTTTTGGTTGCATAATGCCCCCCAACCGCGATGGACGGGCGCTTCCATGACTCCCTTTTTTAGGGGGAATTTCCCTGCCTGAAGGGGAACTTTCTTTATTTGAATCGGGGTTTTTCCGCATGAAAAAAGAGTGAAACGCGGTGTTGCCGAAAAATTTGACATAATGGAAAAAGGGGCTGTTTCCCCATTTGGGTCAACCCCTTTTTCATTGTTTGGCCGTTCATCCGGCATTTTCTTCCGTCCGTGCCATTTTATTCAGCTCACTATGCTTGCGGCCGTAGATAAAGTAAATCACTAAACCGATCAGCAGCCACGAGACAAAACCGATCCATGTCATCGCCGGAAGCTGAAGAACGAGGTAGCCGCAGAACAACACGGCCAAAATCGGGATGACTGGGACAAACGGAACGCGGAATGCCCGCTTTAAGTCCGGCTGTGTTTTACGCAGCACCAACACGCCGATCGAGACGGTGATAAAGGCAAAGAGCGTGCCGATGTTCGTCAGTTCCGCCAATTTATTGAGCGGAATGATGCCGGCAAATACCGCTACAGCCGCTCCCGTCAGCCACGTATTGACATACGGCACTTGGCGCGTCGGGCTGATGCGGGCAAACACTTTCGGCAACAAACCGTCGCGGCTGATGGCGTAGAAGAGACGCGTCTGCCCATACATCATCACAAGGAGCACGGTCGTAATGCCGGCGATCGCCCCGAGCGAAATAAAGCCTGCCACCCAGTCTTGGTGGATATAGTTTAACGCAAACGCCACTGGGTTTTTCACGTTGAGCTGCTCGTACGGAACGATGCCTGTCAATACGAGCGAAACCACAATATACAACAATGTGCACACAAGCAACGAGACGATGATGCCAATCGGCATATCGCGCTGCGGATTGCGCACTTCTTCTGCCGCCGTCGACACCGCATCAAAGCCGATGTAAGCGAAAAACACCGTCGCCGCGCCGGCTGCCACCCCAGAGAAGCCATACGGCATAAACGGCGTCCAGTTTTCCGGTTTGACATACCAAACACCGACCGCCAAGAAAAGCAAGATGACAGCCACTTTAATAAAAACGACAATCGTATTGAAACGGGCCGATTTTTTCGCCCCTAAATTCAATAAAAACGTAATGAACAGAATAATTAAAATCGCTGGCAAATCGATGAACGTCCCTTTCTCCGGATCATATGCGCTCGTCAATGCTTTCGGGAGTTCGATGCCAAAACCGGCAAGCAACCCTTGGAAATAACCGGACCAACCGACGGCAACCGCCGACGAAGCAACCCCATATTCCAAAATCAAATCCCAGCCTAAAATCCAAGCGATGAGCTCACCAAACGTGGCATAGCTGTAAGTGTAAGCACTCCCCGCCACTGGCACCGTCGAGGCGAACTCGGCGTAGCAAAGCGCCGCAAACACGCACGCCAACCCAGACAAAACGAACGAAAGAACGAGAGCCGGACCAGCATGTTCCGCCGCCGCCACCCCAGTCAGGACGAAAATGCCTGTCCCGATAATGGCGCCGATGCCGAGCATCGTCAAATCAAATGCGCCTAACTCTTTTCGTAGCGAAGCTCCTTTTGCCCCCGATTCTTTCATAAGCAACTGAATCGGTTTTTTACGAAACAAATTCATAGATGTCTCCCCTTGTCGTTTTTTGTAGAAAATTGTTGAATTTTATTGTCGAATACAGTTGTCATTCTACATGATCCTTGTTTTTTTGTAAAGTGCGAAAATAAGAAAAACAACAAAAAACTTTTTCCGTTTTGTGCGGCAAAGCAAAAAAATAATTTTTAAAAATAACAAAAAAATAAATTTAAAAATTTTTCAGATAAATGTATAATGAATGTGTGACAAATTTGTGTCAAGAAAGGGGGATTCACATCCGCCGCTTGCGGAAGAACATTCCATTACTCATTTTGAAAACGCTTTAATACAAACAAGGAGGGATCACGATGGCAGTGAAAAAGGAATCATGGGTCAATCAAGGGAGCGAACTATGAAACCATTGCCCAATCCGCTTCGTTCCGCGGACTCATTCAGGCGAAGAAGCAGTTTATCATCCCAGCCACCGTCTTTTTCTTCGTCTTTTACTTCGCCCTTCCGGTGTTGACGTCGTATTCGAAAGCGCTCAATGCACCAGCGATTGGGCCGGTCAGCATACACGATGGCCGATATGATCGCCGCCCGTTTTGATGATAAGAAAGTGCGCGGCGTTAAATACGATCGCCATCTCGATTTTCTATATGATCGCCCAGCTTGTCGGCGCCGGCGGCCTCATCAAGCTTCTGTTGGGTCTAGACTACATTTATTCCGTCTTGATTGTCGGCGTTTTGATGACGGTGTACGTCGTCTTCGGCGGCATGACGGCAACGAGCTGGGTGCAAATCGTCAAAGCCGTCTTGCTGATGGTCGGTACGTTTATCATTTCCATCATCGTCTTTGCTAAATTCGATTTCAGCATCGCCAAAATGTTCCATGAAGTCAAAACCGCGACACCGCTTGGCGAAGCGTTTTTAAACCCGGGCAACAAGTTTAAAGACCCGCTCGATACGATTTCACTCAACTTGGCGCTCGCGTTGGGGACGGCCGGGCTGCCGCACATTTTAATCCGCTTCTTTACGGTCAAAGACGCCCCGACTGCGCGCAAATCGGTCGTTTATGCAACATGGATCATTGGGCTTTTCTACGTCATGACGATCTTTTTAGGCTTTGGCGCCGCCGCGTTTGTCGGCTATGACAAAATCGTCGCCGCCAACCCGGGCATCATCTCGATTCCGCTCGGCTTTATCGGTGCGATCGTTGGCACGCTCGTCTCGTCGAAAAAATCGGATGAAAAGAAATATACGGAAATTGTCGTCAAAGCAAATACTGGGATAGGACGCGTGTAACACAGCAAAGAAGGGGCTGGCCCAAAACGTGCTTGCGTTTGGGCCAGCCCCAATTAGCATTATAACAGTTTGTATAGGTAATATTCATTTACAAATTCCCCATTCACTCTTAACGATTGAACTCTCTCGCCTTCTAATACGAACCCCATCTTCCTATATAAGTTGAACGCCTTATCGTTCCCTTTCATGACCGTAAGTCCTAATCTCAAAATTCCAACTTCCTTTGCCCACTCAAACGCTTTGTTGAATAGTTTCGTGGCAATGCCCTGTCCTTGATAGTCTTCAAGAACTCCCAAAACAACATTGGCAGAATGTCGATTTCGTTTTACATCGCCTCCTATGACAGCAAGGAACCCGACAAGCTTGTTTTCCGTTTCAGCAACAAAGATCATTTTATTCGGCTCAGACAACATTCTTTCAATCGATTTACTTTGTTGCTCAACCGTTGTTTGCCGTTCGCCAGGCTCAAATAACATAAAACCAGATTCATCAATTTTTTTGCACAACTCCAAGAAATGTTCCGCATCGCGAACTTCAATCGGTCTAATCATCATTTTTTCTTTCTCCCTTTATCATCCTTTATGCCGTCGCCGTACGGTGAAACACCTTCGCAAACTGCGTATACCGCTCCACTTGGCGGCGGTCGACGTCATAGCCGATGCCGGGAGCGTCCGGCACGCGGATCAAGCCGCCGTGCACCTCAACTTCCGGCGTGATGATATCCCGCTCCCAATAATGCGACGACGCGGCGGTGTCGCCGGGAAGGGTGAAGTTTTCCAACGTCGTGATCGCGATGTTGTGGGCGCGCCCGACGCCTGCTTCCAGCATCCCCCCGCACCAGACCGGCGCACCGCGCTCAGCGCAAAGATCGTGGATGCGCTTCGCCTCGCCAAGCCCGCCAACGCGCCCGATTTTGATGTTGATGATGCGACAGCTGCCAAGGTCAAGCGCCTTGCGCGCATCGTCATAGGAACGAATGCTTTCATCAAGGCAAATCGGCGTCTGAAGAAGCGGCTGCAGCCGAGCGTGATCGACAAGATCGTCAGCGGCGAGCGGCTGCTCGATCATCAGCAACCCGAATTCATCGAGCGCTTTCAGCCGATCCGCATCGACAAGCGTATACGCCGAATTGGCATCGGCCATAAGCGGCACGTCAGGAAACACGCGCCGCACCTCACGAATGACGTCCACATCCCAGCTTGGCTTGATTTTCACCTTGATCCGCCGGTACCCTTGCGCCACATACCGCTCAGTCACCTGAAGCAGATCGGCAACCGTCGGCTGGATGCCGATGCTGACGCCGACTTCAATGTCCTTTTTCGCTCCTCCGAGAGCTTGAGAAAGCGGAACGCCGAGCCGCTTGGCGTACAAATCCCATACCGCCCCCTCAAGCGCCGCTTTCGCCATGTTGTTTTGGCGGATGGCAGAAAAGCGCTTTGACAGCTCCTCCGGGTGGTGAATCGGCTCAGCCAACGCAAGCGGCACAAGGAAATCTTCGAGCATATGCCAGTTCGTTTTCACCGTTTCCTCGCTGTACCACGGGGCGGAAAATGCGACCGATTCGCCCCAGCCGGAAACGCCGTCGCGATCGACAACTTCCACTAAAATCAACTCTTTCCTTTGAAACGTGCCGAAGCTCGTCGTAAACGGCGCCTTCAACTCCATTTGTAAATGGCGCAATATGACGTACTCGATGTTGATCGTCATTCTTCTTCCCCTTTCTGCTGCCATCGTTCACTCCGCCGCTTCCATATGTAATAAAGCACCCCTTCCTCCAGGCAGCGCCAAGCGCCGGCGGCAATCCATCCTTCCACAAGCAGCCGCTGAAACAAGGCGCGCGTCGCCAGCCGCCACTCAAGCGCCAGCGCGAAATCCCGCTCTTTCAGCTGCGGAAAGTCAAGCGGGATGGCTGTCAACAACAACGGCGCCGCTGTTTCATCGATGTCTCTCGGCACCGGCTGCAATAGGCCGTCAGCCCTTTGCCCTGCCTCGAGCACCGTCAGACTTCTGGCCTTGAGAAGATCAGCTTTAGCCAAGCTCCGCTCCCCGGTCGGACGCTCATCAAGCCGCCATTCGACGATGAAGCGGTCAGACGGCAGTTGACCGTTCAACGCGTCATTCATTTCGCCGTAGCAGTTTTCCACATACTCGACGCCAACAGCCCCAAGCTTCGCCAAGTTCAAATAGCCGTTGCGACTTTGCAGCGGGTCATACGTCCAGCGGATGACTCGGTAGCCGCGCCGCCGCGCTTCTTCCGCCTGCTTCCTTTTCAGACGGTAGCCGATTCCTCGGTCGCGAAAGGAAGCATCAATCCCCATCATATGGGAACAAAGATACACTTCCCCGTTTCGAAACCCAGGGAAGCTATACACAAAGCCGACGAGTTTCCCGTCCATATACGCGCCGATCACAATGCCGCCGTTTTTTGCCGCCGTCAACGTTTGATGGAGCGGAACCGGCGCTGTTTTCCAAATCTCCTCCTCAAGCTTGGCCATCTCTTTCAACTGTTCGATCGTCTCAATGATTTGCAGTGACAGAGACACGCCCGTTCTCCCCCTGCAGCGCAAACGTCGCAAACGTATTGATGACCGTTCGCGCCAAAATTTCCACACCGGAAAGCAAATCATCGCGCCGGAACGTCATGTTCGGGTGATGGAGCCCCGGACGCAAGTCGCAGCCCAATCCGAGCATCGTTGTTTTCAGCTCCGGTTTTTGAAAGGAATAAAAATGGAAATCCTCTCCTCCCGATGTCACAACCGGCGGAACGCATTTTTCCGTCCCCAAGGCCGCGATAATCGCCTCCTCCATCATCCGCACCGCATCTGGATCAGGATGAGCGGCGACGATGCGCGTCCGTTCCACTAGTTCAATCTCCGCCCCATAAATGGCAGCGACCCCGTTGATCACATGACGCAGCCCTTCAACGAGCCGCTCCATCGCCTCGTTCGTTTGCGCCCGCAAATCAAGGGAGAATTCCGCGTAGTCCGGGATCGTGTTCGCATCTTTTTCACCGGCGTGAAACTTCGTCATTTTGATCGACGCCGGCACTTGCGGATCAATATGAATTTTGCCGAGCTCTTGCACAATGGCGCTGCCGACTTCAATGACATTGACGCCTAAATGCGGCCGCGCCGCGTGCGCCGCCACACCGCGGATCCGCCCTTCGATGCATTGCGCCGCCCCATGGATGATCGCCGGCGCCGCATATCCGCCTTTCACTTCTTGAATCGGCCGCAGGTGAACGCCGTATAAAAACGACACGCCGTCGACCGCTCCTTTTTCGATCAGCTTTAACGCCCCTGTTCCTTTCTCCTCGGCCGGCTGGAACAAAAACCGGAGCGTCCCCGGCGGCTCATAGCCGATGCGGCGAAGCAGCTTCGCCACCCCGAGCACGATCGTCATGTGGGCATCATGTCCGCACGCATGGTTCGGCTGCCAAACGCCGTTCACTTCTTGCCAAAGCGCATCCATATCGCTGCGCACCCCAACCGTAAACGGCCCGGCGCCGATTTCCGCCACCACACCCGGGCAATCGGCAAACGTCCGCACCCGATATCCTTCGCGCTCCAACTCTCGACGGAGAAATTCAGTCGTTTGCCACTCTTCCCAGCTGATTTCTGGATGGCGGTGAAGGTGATCGAAAACCTCCCATAGCTCCGCTTTCATCTGCTCGATAATGTCTTTCATTCCGCTCTCCCCCGCTGTTTCAAAATCGATAGAAAAAACATCGTTATATTCATTATAATATTCAGACAAACAAATACAACGATAGGCAAATGATTGGAAAAAACAGACACGTGCCATTACGGGCGGCGCTTTACCAGCTGGTTGACGACCTCAGAAAAAATGAGCCCCATCGCAATCGCCCCGGAAAATCATGAACGCTTTTGCCGCCAACGGAATCGCTGCATTGTAGTCGTTCATGACGACATGACGCATCGCTTCAAATGCCGTCCCACCTGGAACGAGCGGGAGAATGCCAGGAACAATAAAAATGGTTGCCGGCGCCCGATAGCGCCGAGCAAACGCATTGCTTAAAAAGGCGACGAAAAACGCGGCTATAAACGTCGCAATCACACTGTCTACGCTCGAACGTACAGCAAACGTATAGGCCGCCCATCCGCTCATCCCGACAAATCCGCTATGCGGCAACAGCCGTGGCGGAACATTAAAAATCATGCCAAACAACGTTGACGCCACAAAGCTAAGCAGCAACTGCATAACAATCATGACCTGTGCTCCCTATCATCGAATAGATAAAACAAAGGCGATGCCAGTGCCGATCGCAAACGCCGTCAAAAACGCCTCAGCACCGCGCGACAAACCGGCGATCAAATGGCCGGCCATTAAATCGCGCACCGCATTGGTAATCGCCAGCCCCGGCACGAGCGGCAACACCGAGCCGATGATCATGTTCCCGACGTCCCCGCCAAATCCGGCCTGCACCATTAACAATACGAGCCCCCCGGCGACAAAAGAAGCAAAAAATTCCGCGAAAAACCGGATTTTCACAAACCGATGCACCATCTCAAAACACCAAACTGCCACCCCTCCGGAAAAAAGCGATGGGAAAAAGTGAACCATCCCTCCAATCAATGACGCAAAACAAGCACTCGCTAACGCTGCGGCGGCGGTTTGCTGCCAAAGAGGGTAACCCATCGGGGCGCGCCCGATATCCTCGAGCTCCTTTCGCGCCTTTTCAAGCGTCAATTCACCGCGGCTGATGCGCCGGGAAATATCGTTCACGACCGCCACTTTCGCTAAATCAGTCGAACGCTCGGAAATGCGGATCAATCTGGTTGAGTCTGTCCCTTCAACAGAAAAAATAATGGCCGTTGGTGTGACATAACCATGGGAGCGCGGCATGCCAAACGAAGCAGCGATGCGCGTCATTGTATCTTCCACCCGGTACGTCTCCCCACCGCTTTCAAGCATCAATTTTCCCGCTAATAAACAAACCTCAACAATATCATCCACCCGCTCCGTCATAACCGGTTTGCTCCTTTCGTTTTCGCCCGGCATGGCATTGGCCATCCCGTTTTCCCCTGCCGGGCGCTCATCGCAAAAACAAACTCCCACCAAACATATACATGTCAATGCGGGTACAAACGACACCGTGATATCCATGGGGCAATGAATTTATTTGCCAAAGTATATTATGGTGAAATCCGCCCATTGGAATTTACGGTCAAACCGTTTACGTATTGACGGATTGCTTAGGTATGAAGTCGTAGATGGCGAGTTCCCGCCCTTGAGTATCATGGATACTCATGTTGCCTGTGGC
>NZ_JAFWFM010000175.1:0-8077 GCF_017515625.1 Geobacillus sp. | reverse complement strand
TCCCATATACTCAAGCGCCGCCGGTTTGCGGGCCTCGATGTCAGCAGCCGTAAAGCACGGATGCTGTTCGCACAGCTCGCGGAACATCGGATAAATGGCCTTTTGCAGCATTTGCGTATCGCACAGTTCTTCACAATAAATAAACAGCAAGTGCACGACAGCCGCCGAGCCGTCAAAAGAGGTTGGAATCGCGGCTTCCGTCATGATGACATCCGGGCATTTGGCGTACATCGTGCGCAACGCCTCTTCGGAGATGATGACGGTCTCGAGCCCCGTGTAATCGTCTTTCAACCGTTTGCCTTCGGCGGCTCGCATGGGTCGTTTCATCCTGCCACCCCTCTTTTCTTTTTTCGATATGCCAACAAAGCGAAACCACTTAACACAACGGACAGCGCAAGACTAAACAGCAGCGATGCCGGCAGCACCCCATGTTTGACAAAATGCAAAAACTGTTCATCGCTGACCGGCGCCAGCGCCGCCAATGTGATCGCCAAGTAGAGGACAATGAGCACCCAACGGCGGGTTTGCGGATGGCGGATCGGAAACAATTCCACAATCAGCGCTGTCGATAAGGAGATGCGGATAAAGGCGCCGGACAGCCATTGATAGACCGACAGAAAGTCCACATGCTCAATGTACGTCCCTAAACTGACCATCCGCCATTGCTCAAACGCCGGATAGCGAAGGCGCGTCGCCTGCTCGGGGCCAAATTCGGTGATGGTGCCAATCGTCGGCCCGATGCTCAGCCCGGCTGTGAAAACAGCGATGGCGGCAAGCGCCTTCCATGAAAATGGGCGAGGCAGGCGATGGGAGAGAAACAATAGAACGATCACTTCCACATATCCCGCTCCGGCGTACATCATGCCGTTGAGCACAGGTCCAACACCATGTTCAAGCGTTGGTCTGAGCAGTGAATAATCTTTATGAGGCGTGGTCGAGAGCATAACGAAAAAACCAAACACGATGACGAACGGGCAAATGATCATGGAAGTGTTGGCAATCGAGTCGATGCCTTGGTACGAGTTATAAAAACAAACGGCCACGATGACCAAAATCAGCGCCCATCTCGGCGTCGCCGTCAAATAAGAGGTGGTGGTAAACGTGACCGTATCGTTTAACGTGACAAAACTATGAAGAAGCAAGAATGCGCTGCTGACACCGGCCATCGCATAAGCAGCCGCGCTCGAAAATCGGGCCTTGAGCCAGTCAAACAGCCGCTCGCCGTTCAGTTGTCGGATGGTGAAATAAAGCAGCGGCAGCCAAACGAGCAAACACGCCAACGCTCCCAAGGCGGCGATCCACGCATCGCGGTGGGCGGCCTCAAACATAAAGGGGATGATGATGACATGATTCATCAGCCCGACCGACAGCATGACCATAAATAACAGTTGCAGAGCGCTAAGCGGCTGTCCGTTCATCATGGATCCCTTTCTTTCCATGCAATCTCCAAAGGGCGGGGGATGTAGGGCAAAAGGCTGCTGATTCCAGAAACCTTGCTGAACCGGCTTCTTTTCTGATGAAATGCCGCTGATTGGCTTTCTAAAACGATAGTGTTTCCAGTCCAGGGGAATTTATCCGCGCAAACGGCAACCCAACAGCGAAACTTCTCAGGCGGCAGGGGGCACAATACAGGGAAGAAAGGGCGAACATCAACGGCATGCAAGGGGGCGCAGCATGAAATGGCTTCATTTGACGATCGGCGTGAAGATTTCCAGCTGCCGCTCCACCCGGTGTATGTCCCGGTGACGCTGATCCGGGATGGCCAGCTGTTGGCAGACGAATTAGCGGAGCTTGGGAAAACGGAGCAATGGCTGGCCGCCAAACTGCAAAAACAAGGAATTGCCTCGCCAAAAGACGTGTTGATCGCCGAGTGGCTCGAAGGAGATGGGCTGTTTGTTCAGACGTATCAGCCCGCCGAGCGGCAACGGTCAACGAGGCGGCAAACGGCGCCGGAATGAGAGGAAGAAAGAATCCAGGAATGGATTCTTTCTTTATTTTGGAAAAAATTCTTGCCTTTCTTCTGTTTTATGTGTACTATTGGTTATAGTGCGGTTGTGACAATGAGAGGAGGAGGGGAGATGTTTGAGCTTGATATCCGCAGCCGCCAGCCGATTTACGAGCAGCTGATTGACAAAATGAAAGAAATGATCGTTCGCGAACTATGGCAGCCGCACGATCAGCTGCCATCGGTCAGGACGATGGCGAAACAGCTGATGATCAACCCAAATACGATTCAAAAAGCGTACCGCGAACTGGAACGTGACGGCTGGATTTATTCGATTCCAGGGAAAGGCAGCTTCGTTGCCCCGCGCTCGAAAGAACCAAACATCGAGGCGATCGCTGCGGTCCGTGAGCAGTTTGTCCGCCTTGTCAAGGAAGCACGGTTTTTAGGGGTGACAAATGAGCAGTTATGGCAATGGATTCGAGAAGGGGAGAAAGAGGAGGGAGAATCGTGATTCAACTTGTGGACGTGACGAAAATGTTTGATCGATTTGCCGCTGTCAAGGGCGCGAACATGATGGTGCCAAAAGGAGCGATTTACGGGCTGCTCGGCCCGAACGGCGCTGGAAAAACGACGCTGCTAAAGATGATGGCAGGCATTCTCCGCCAAGATCGCGGAACGATTGCAGTGGACGGGGAGGATGTGTGGGAAAATGTCCGCATCAAGCAACGCCTTTTGTTTTTGCCAGACTTTGTCTACTTTTTTCCGCACGCGACAATTCGGCAAATGGCGGATTTTTACGAGCAACTGTACCCTTCGTTCAGCCGCGGACGGTTTCTGGAATTGCAGTCCGTCTTTGCGCTTGATCCAAACAAAAAGATTCAGCAGTTTTCCAAAGGCATGCAGCGCCAGGCGGCGTTTTGGCTTGCTTTTTCCGTCCGGCCGGACGTGCTCATGATGGATGAGCCGCTTGATGGGCTCGACGTATTCGTCCGTCGCCATGTGAAGCAGCTGCTCATAGAAGAAGTGGCCGAACGGGAGATGACGGTCGTCATTTCGTCGCACAATTTGCGCGAGCTCGAAGATTTATGCGACATCGTCGGATTGATGGCGCAAGGGACCGTACGGATGGAGCGCGATTTAAACGAGCTGCGCGCCGGGATGCATAAAATTCAAGTCGCGTTTCGCGGCGGATTTCCGAGCGAGTTGGCCGAACGCCTTGACATCGTGCATCGCGAGGAGCGCGGCAGCATCGTTCTTCTTGTCGTCCGCGGCGAGAAACGATCTATCGAAGAGACGGTGAGTTCGTTTGCTCCGCTCATTCTTGACGTCTTGCCGTTGTCGTTGGAAGAAATTTTTGTGTATGAAATGGGGGATGTTGTCGATGTCCGCGAAACGGTTGTCGGCTAACCGTGCCATGTGGACGCAAAATGTTCGCCAAATCGGCTGGATTGCCATCATTCATCTGCTGTTATGGCTGGCGGCGATCGTATTGCCGATTGGGCTTTCGTACTCGCAATATGATCCAAAAGTCGGAAATGTGTCGCCATGGAAAGACGTTTACGATATATCCAACGGGTTCGAGACGTTGATTGCTTGGCTTGTCCCGATCTTGGCGGCGGCCGGCGTGGTTCGCTATATGCATGAGAAACGGTTGGCTGATTTCATCCATAGCTTGCCCATCCGCCGCACCGAACTGCTTGCCGGGCAGATGCTTATTGGATGGCTCTTTTTGGCGGTTCCGCTCGTGTTGACCGCCTTGGTTGCGATCGGATGTCTGTACGGACTTGATCTCCCGTGGCCGATTGGAGCGGGGGATGTGGGACGATGGCTTGGCGAGACGCTTGTCGTAGAGACGGTGATTTTTGCGCTAGGTGTCATGGTCGGCGTGCTCGTCGGCCAATCGATCGTTCATATTGTGTTAACGAATATTGCTCTCTTTTTTCCGACAGGCATCATGGTGCTGCTGTTTAGCAATTTGCCGTTATGGTTGTATGGATTCCCCGATGGGTACTATTTATCGGGAAATCTGATGGATTGGGCGCTGCCGCTGCCGATTCGTTATGCGATGCTGACGGATCAGGCGATGAGCGCGGGGGAAGCCGGACTGTTGCTGCTGTTGTCGCTTCTGTTTTTCGGGGTGTCCATTTGGTTGTACGAGCGGCGGCCGACGGAAGCGGCCGGACAGGCGCTCGCCTTTTCAGTGCTTCGCCCGCTGTTTGTGTATGGAGTGGCGCTTTGCATGTGCTTGACCGGCGGGTTCTACTTTGGACAAGTCCAACGGCAGTGGGGATGGATCATCTTTGGGTATGTTGCGTTTTCGCTTATCGGGTATGCCGTTGCGCAAATGGTCGTGATGAAAACATGGCGTGTTTTTCATAAATGGAAAGGGTATATCGCCTTTGCCGCTGTGATGTCGGTCTTATTTTTGACTGTGCGCCTTGATCCGGTTGGATATGTGAGACACGTTCCGAATTTGTCCGATATTGAGAAAGTCTATTTCGGCCAGTCGGTGATGAATTGGCAAAATCCTAACTTGATGGAAAGAGAGTTTGAAGCATTCGATCAGTTTTTGCGCACGAAGGACAACATCAAAGCTGTCAGGGCGCTTCATGCGCAGCTTGTGCACGATCAGCCGCTCCTGTCACGTTTTGGCAACGTGATTGTGATCGGCTATGTGCTAAAAGACGGCACGCGTCTCCTCCGCCGCTACGAAGTGCCGATTGAACCGTACATGCCGTATTTTCAGCGCATCATGGGTTCAAACGAATATAAGCAGCAATATTATTTGCTCCTTCGCCCGAGCTATTCTCCGATCCGCCAAGTGACGATCCGCAATGTCGAAACGGGGCGTCCGGTGGTCGTGCTGGCCGATCCGAAGGAGATCGAGTCGTTTGTCCAGGCGCTCAAACAAGATTTGTGGAATGAGCCGGTGGAGGACATCATCCGCGGGGGGAGAACATGGCAGGGGGATATTGAATTGCTGCAAAGCGACGGCGATTCGTTTACCGTTCCCTTATCTTCACACAGCACCCATGTTCGCGAGTGGTTGCAACAACGGCATCATTGGGAGCAAATACAGAAAAGGTAACGCCCGATGAAGAGAAAAGGTGTCCCGTTGCTTTTGGGGCACCTTCCTCTTTTTTCCACCGGCTGTTGGTCAAGACGTTTTGTTTTTTCGTTTCCACATCCAAACGTTCAATAGATCGAGCAACAGAAAAAAAATGAACAAGGATAAAATAAATAGTTCAGGCATTTCCATTGCCCGAAAGGGATTCAGCACGATATACAACGATTGATGCAAGGTCATCCCCATCAACTGATCCATGCTTACCATCGTTCCTATGGCGAGCAAGGCAAACATCAGCCAAACAACAATTAGTTTCATGGCGTTCCACCTGCTGTTTTTCTTTAGTTTTTGCTATTGATTCAAAACTGATGCACGGGCGTATACCCTCCCGATTTCGTGTCCATAATGAGGGATAAAAAGGAAGCGGAGTGAGGAGGAAAAACATGCTGTTTCAATGGGGAATGGGCCGACAAAAAAAGCAGATCAATGACAGGGTGAAACAAGAAGGACCGGACCATAGCGGCGAGGCAACGGACGTCCCGCAAGAGCCGATGTCAGCTGAATTAGCCGTCAACCTTGACATCATCCGCCAAACGACTGGACAAAGCAGCGATGTTGTCATCCGCCGGTTTTCGCTTGGCCAAGAGAAGCAAATCAATGCAGCCATCGTCTTTGTGGATGGTCTTGTTGACGAAAAACATGTGTACGAGTTTTTGCTAACGCCGTTGCTAGAGGCGTCATTTCCACTGTCATTAACAGAAAAAGAATCGTTTCCGTGGATCGAACAAAAGTTGGCCGCGGTGGGCGGTGTGAAGCATGTCATCGATTGGGAACACCTGTTTTTGGAGCTGTTTTCCGGAGAGACCATCATCTTGTTGGATGGGGTGCCGTCCGCTGTCAGCGCCAGCACCAAAGGCGGCCAATATCGTGCAATCGAGGAGCCACAGACGCAACTCGCCGTCCGCGGGCCGCGCGAGGGATTTACGGAGTCGTTGCGCGCAAACACCGCGATGATCCGCCGCCGCATTAAAAATCCCAATCTTTGGCTGGAAACGATGCAAATCGGCACCGTGACGCAAACGGATGTCGCGATCATGTACATCAAAGGCATTGCCAATGACGAGGTTATCGAGGAAGTGAGAGCGCGCCTGCGCCGCATTGATACGGACAGCGTGCTTGAGTCCGGTTATATTGAACAGTTAATCGAAGATCAAACGTTTACGACATTTCCGACGATCTACCATACCGAGCGTCCCGATGTGGTGGCGGCGAATTTGCTGGAGGGGCGGATTGCGATTTTGATTCAGGGGACGCCGTTTATCCTGATTGTGCCGGCTTTGTTTATCCAATTTTTTCAAGCGGTAGAGGATTATTATGCCCGTTTTGATATCGCCACTGCTCTCCGCTTTTTGCGCGTATTGATTTTTTTTCTCTCGCTCGTTGCGCCGGCCATTTATATCGCGGCGACGACGTTTCACCAAGAAATGATCCCCACTCAGCTTGTCATCGCCATTGCCGCCCAGCGAGAGGCTGTGCCGTTTCCCGCTTTTGTCGAGGCATTAATCATGGAAGTGACATTTGAGATTTTGCGCGAAGCGGGGATTCGGCTGCCGCGTGCAGTCGGACAGGCGGTGTCGATTGTTGGTGCCTTGGTCATCGGGCAGGCGGAGGTTGAAGCTGGATTTGTATCGTCGGCGATGGTAATCGTCGTTTCGATCACGGCGATCGCCAGCTTTGCGACGCCGTCGTTTGCCATCGCCATTTCAGCCCGCCTCATCCGCTTCGGGTTGATGTTTTTAGCAGCGATGTTCGGGTTTTACGGCATCATGATGGGGTTGTTGGTTATGATTCTCCATTTATGCAGCTTGCGTTCATTTGGCATGCCATACATGTCGCCGCTCGCTCCATTTATTGCAACCAATGTAGGCGATACCCTCTTTCGGATTCCGACATGGATGTACCGCGAGCGGCCGCGCCTGATTAACCAGAAAAATATCATTCGCCAATCAGGGGATCAGAAACCGCAGCCTCCGGCGCCAACACGCCAGGAAAAGGAGGATGGATCATGAAACGATCTATCGCCATGTTTGTGTCCCTTTTTGTTTGTGTGGTGTTGTTGACTGGTTGTTGGAGTAAAAAGGAGCTTCCTGACTTAGCGTTTGTCATTGCCGTTGGTCTTGATAAAACAAAAGACGGCAGATATTTGGCCTCGTTTCAAGTCGTCAACCCCGGCAACGTCGCCGGCGCCACCCAGCGTGGCGGCGGGGCGGGCGGCGTGCCCATTTCCGTTTATACGTCGACCGGAGACACATTGGTCGAGGCAAGCCGGAAAGCCTCGAAAAAGTTGTCGCGCATCCTGTATTACGCTCATACCAACTTGGTGGTCATCAGCGAGGAATTGGCACGCCAAGGGTTGAATGGGGTATTCGATGCGATAGAACGGAATCAAGAGTTTCGGACGACAACGAAGCTGGTTATTGCTCATGGCCACTCAGCGAAAGAGGTGTTAAGCGTATTAACACCCATTGACAAAATTCCCGCCAATCAAATTATTAAGACGTTGGAGTTTTCCGAGATGGACTTGGGGCAGACAATCAACACTGATGCCTGGTGGGCGATTCGTGATTTTACATCTTCAGGAAAAAATATAGTCTTGACGGGTGTTGTCATTGAAGGAAACACACAGCGGGGCAAACGGCAAACAAACGTTCAATCCTCTGTGCCAGATGCTCGCATCAGCTTGGATGGGCTGGCGTTATTTAAAAAAGACCGTCTTGTTCGCTGGGTGAACGGCTCAACGGAACGAGGCGTGCTTTGGGTGTTGGATCGAATCAAACAAACGAATATTACGATCCCATGGAAAGGAAAAAAAGAAGCGATTGGTTATCGAGCGATGAGAGGGACAACGAGGTTAAAAGTGGAATTGAAAAACGGCCATCCTTCCATTTTGGTTCATATCCAAACAGAAGGGGATATCAGTGAGACATACGTCCCGATCAATTTGGCTGATTACCGATTATTGTTTCAATTGGAAAAGGCGATTGGTCGGGATATTGAACGGGAAG
>NZ_JAFWFM010000174.1:0-2304 GCF_017515625.1 Geobacillus sp. | reverse complement strand
TCGTGAAACACCCGGAAAGAAAAAGGCAAGAAACCCCCACTTCAACGCCTACAGGCGTAAGTGGGGGAGGTTCATACAGCAACCAAGTGAAGCCTCAAGTGATCCCTAACCCAGGAGATGGAACGGTTATCGGAACTAGATATTATTCTTTTGATAACGATACCGCTAAATTTGTAAGCAGTGTATTAAAAACAGGATTAACTGCTATCGCTACATTAGCTGGATATACGTTTGGCCCTGGAGCGGCAACAACCATTGCTTCGATTTGTACATTGGCAGGGGAATATATTAATCTAAAACCATACTGGACAACAGTGAAAATCATACGATATTACAGTGATTATTATGATCAGTATATATATGACGCGTATCACTTTGTCTATAGCGACAGCAAGCGCACCAATCTGAAAAAAGTATTTATTTCCGACGATATGATCAAAACGACGGGCAATGTATTGGATACATTCTGATAGAAGGAGAATCTATTGTCCATGAATCGAAAAAAAGATTTGTCTTAGCTCTCGCCGTGCTGATGGTCATATTCTTTTTCGTCTACATGTTTGAAGAACAAGTGCTGCGCTTTTTAGACTATAAGGTGGTCAAGATGACGATGTTGATTTCGTTGATCACGATCATTGTCGGGGATCTCATTTATCGACCTAGGTGAGCCCGAGTTCGACAGCTTTGAGGTCATTTTAGGCAAATGGAAATGACCAAAATGCTGTTATATCAAGGGTTTCGTAATGCGGATCCTAGAAAAAAACGCTGAATTTCATAGGCACACGATTAATTATTTTTTTCTTTTAAAAATAAAGTTTATAAGTTGTAATATAGGCATGTATATACGACGAGTCACACGCAAAAACAAGGATGGAACAACCGTTGCTTATCTCCAGCTTGCTCACAATGAATGGGATCCAAAGGCCAAATAGGCGAAAGCGAAGGTGATGGATTCGTTCGGGCGCGAAGATGAAGTGGATCGCGCCGTCTTGGAACGTCTGGCCAAAAGCATTTCGCGATTCCTTCTCCGAACTCATGAATCGTGGCCGAACGTAAGAGACGAATGTGAGCGTCTTATGCTTGGACATTTTTCTTCCAAAAACGGCGGCCTTTCTCAGCGAGCCGAACTGACGGCCAAACAAGCGCAACTCTTTGCGGCTCTAGGGTTGGAACCTCCTCCGAAGATCCTAGGCATCCATCCTCGCGCCTAGATACACGCCCAAAGTGTGCTCAAATGCCTCCCGTCCCTTTTGTATCAAGGGTTGAGAGGCATTTTGTTTGCCTAGTCACTGTCGAACTCGGGGTGAGCGGATGCGCAAAGTGAATGGAAGGGGACGCCGGGCGTTGGGTGCCCGGCAAGTTTGTTTAGGCGCCAGACGGCGATGAGACGATCGTTGTCTTTTTTTTGGTTCACGAAGGTCGGCGGCGAGAACCGTTTTGGTGTGAAAGGAGCTTCTGGCCCAGCAAGGCTCAAACGACAACACCGCTTCCAGCGCCGTGCATCGTCTGGAAACGGCGCTATCGCATCAGGTGCGGCCGACGTGAACGGATGTTGGCAGCCGCCAAAGCAGGGAATGTGAAGAGCGAACGCCGCTTGCTGATTGCGCGTTGCGATGGCGAAGGCTATACGTGAAATGGAGGAAACACGTTCCAACGCAAGCCGATGGCAAGCTGGCAGCACGGAAATGCGCCAGGCGGCGGCGACAGCGTCAGGCGGATGCCGTTGGGATTAAAATACACTTCAGTTTGCGAGCGGAGGCCGAGCGAGCGGATGAGGCGCTTCACTTCCTCCGTTTTTCCTTCTTGGGCGGCGGACATGATCGTGGCGGAAAACGAGCGCGATTCGGCCAGCCTTTTTAAAATGACTCCAGCATCGTTCATGAGCGTCTGGGCGGTGGCAGCCGATTGGGAGAAGATGGCGGGGTCGACCGACGGGTACGGCCTTGCCCATGCCGCAGGGGGCAGGAAATAAACCATGGGCTTGCTCCTCCTTTTCTGCGTGATTACTACTTATTTATACTCGTTGCGCTGTAAGCCGGTGCCATGGAAGACCGGTGAAAAAGGCTGTCGCGCCCCAATCAGCGGCATTTCACCGAAAAAGAAAACGGGATTCACCATGCTTTTTAATGCAAAAAGCGGCTGGGACCAGCAGCATGTTTCACTATATAGATGCAACGAAGAAGTTTAACATATCCTTGACGGAAAAGCGGTTTGTCCATTTTCGACTGTCGAAGGCAAGCCATAGGCTTGCCCCGTCACGCCAAGGCGTGACGGAAGACCGAACAACCACCTGCTTCACAGACC
>NZ_JAFWFM010000173.1:0-5361 GCF_017515625.1 Geobacillus sp. | reverse complement strand
TTGTCGATGATGTTGAGACGTTTCATGCAGAATTCCGCTCCTTTCCCATGCTTTTCCTTAGGAGCAGTATAACCAGAGTGGGCACCGCTTATGCGAAGGTTAACTTTTCAATGAGCATGTATATAGTTTTGTAGGGAATTGTTGAATGCAACATAATATCTATAAGGATCTAACCTGTTCGGGTTTCATGGCGGCGAATGGCCACAGCTTTTTGAGGGTTTCTTTTCCTCGCGATGTTTCCGTTTGCCCGTGTGCTCTTGTCACGCCAGACTGAGCCATTGCATAAGATAGTAGCAGATTCCAAGTGTGAGGAGAGTGAACAGGCAATTGAATCCGAATTACGTCCATCCGTATATTAGCACTCAGTGGCCCTACCCGATGTCCAGTTACTTCCCCCCTCATTATGGCTGGTGGAGCTGGTCACCGTATGCTTGCGGTATGCTACAACATGCAAGGAACGACAGGTTTCCTCCCATCAAATTGAGAGATTACGGCGGAAAACCGTTCGTTGTCAATATTGAGAGAGCCGCCGAGCAAAATCAAAATTTCCGAACCGCATTATGGACAGGAAAACATTTGCAAGTGACGTTGATGAGCATTGAGGTAGGAGGAGATATCGGACTGGAAGTTCATCCGAATGTGGACCAGTTTATTCGTATTGAACAAGGACAGGGTCTTGTGCAGATGGGGGAACGAAAAGACCGTCTGGATTTTGAAAGAATAGTGTCCGAAGATGACGCGATCATGATTCCAGCTGGGACGTGGCATAATGTGACCAATATAGGGCATGTTCCCTTGAAGCTATATTCCATTTATGCTCCGCCCGAGCATCCGTTTGGCACGGTTCACAGGACGAAAGCCGAGGCCATGGCCGATTATCGGTGACTGATTTGGCAGTTTCGTTGGAAACCAGAGTTATGTCAGGTTTTCAATTGATTATAGGAAAAAGTAGCCGCAGAGCCCTTCGTCAGGGGTGTTCTGCGGTTTTTGCTTTCAAACGAGGGGTGCCGCCTGCAACATTTAGGGGTTCGTTTGGCAGAACGTCGCGGCTCATCAAAGCGTTTGTGCAGCTTGTTCGCTTCGGTTGGGCGCAGGCGCAATCTTGCGTGTTTCCGGTTGTCATTTTTGCCTCATTGGCGCTGACGAAGATCGCGCCGCTTCCGCTATTGCCGCGGTATGATTGGCTGCTTGTTATTTGCCTGCTCATGCAATGGTGGATGGTGCGGTCAGGGATGGAAACGCGGGATGAACTCAAAGTGATCACCTTGTTCCACGTCATTGGACTTGCGCTCGAGCTGTTTAAAGTGCGCATGGGTTCGTGGTCGTATCCGGAGGAAGAGGGGTATACGAAAATCTTTGGCGTGCCCTTGTACAGCGGCTTTATGTATGCGAGCGTCGCCAGCTATCTTTGCCAGGCGTGGCGAAGGCTGAAGGTGGAGTTGGTGCAATGGCCGCCGTTTTGGATGGTCGTTCCTCTCGCTTCGGCGATTTACTTGAATTTTTTCACCCACCATTATTGGGTGGACGTTCGTTGGTGGCTCTCAAGCCTCGTCATGCTTGTCTTTTGGCGGTCATGGGTGACGTATGAGGTCGGAGGAATCCGCTACCGGATGCCGCTTGTTTTGTCCTTTTTGCTGATCGGGTTTTTCATCTGGATCGCGGAAAACATCGCCACCTTTTTTGGCGCTTGGCAATATCCAAACCAGGCGAAGGCGTGGAGCCTTGTTCATCTTGGGAAGGTGAGTTCGTGGTGTTTGCTCGTTATTGTCAGTTTTCTCATCGTGGCGACGTTAAAGCAAGTGAAAACAATGGCTGTGACAGAGGCAGTGGAGCGTTCACATGAAGATGGAAAATCGTTGTAAGCCGAGCAGGGCGGGGATTTGGCCGGTCGTTGCTCGGCTTTTTTCTTGATGAGCCGCCCGCTCCTCACGGAAGCTGTGCCTTGATTTCTTCAATTTGCGCGAGGTGGCGCTGTTCATGGTAGCCGACAAATTCCACCCATTGCTTCAAATTCAGTGGCCCAAAAATGGGATGCGGGAACGATTTGGCTTCCAAGTCAGCCGGATTGGCTTGCTCTGTGATTTGGCGCAACCGTTGCCGCGATTGATGCAATTTTTCTTCCAGTTCGTGTCGAGTGAAAAAGCGGTTGTCCGGGCGGGCGAAATCAGGCGCCTCCACTTTTTTGGAACGGTCAACGGTCAAGTGGATCGGTTTTTCCTCAACCGGCTGACTCTCGCCATGCTTTAATGTATGGGCGATCATGGCTGCGATCGATGTTTCGATTAAGTACAGGTGTTCGAGCACTTGGGCGATGGTCCAGCGGCGATGGCCGCGATTTCGGTTAATCGTTCTTGATACGCGGGCAGCTTGGCGCATGCTTCCGCTGAATAGTATGGCAGCCCGACTTCGCCGATGGCGGCGAGCAGCGGCCGCTCTTGCTTGACAAGTTCTGTCCATTCGTTCCAATCGGCTTCGCTTGGCAGCGGTTGCTCGGGATGAAAACCGATGGCGGCGTAGACGAAGGAAGGGAATCGCTGTTTCAACTCGAGCGTTCGGTGGCTTGAGCGCAAATCGGTGGATACGGCGACGACGCCGATGATGCCCGCTTCTTGCCAACGGTTGATTTGTTCCTCGATGTCCGTGTACTGGTCGAGATGAATATGAGCGTCGATCATCCACAGCGACCTCCCCTGTCCTTTTGGCCGTACGATCGCCAACTGCAGCTTATCCCCATTCCTTATCAATCTGGTACTTGCGGATGCGGTATTGCAAGTTTTGTCGGCTCAAACCAAGCGCTTTGGCCGTTTTGGTGATGTTGAAGCCGTGATGCTGCAGCGCCTTGCGGATGTAGTAAATTTCGACTTCTTCCATGTATTTGTCAAGCGGCAACATATCTTCCGTATCGAACAAAAAGTCCGTTTTCGCTTCGTCGGGCGCCAGCTTGGCTCGAAAAGGGGCAGGCAGATGGGCGAGGGTGATGGTTTGTTCTTGTTCCATCGTCGCCATCGTTTCCAACATGAAGGCCTCAAGCTCGCGCACGTTGCCGGGCCAGCTGTAAGCAAGAAACGCCTCTTGCACGTCATCGCCGAGTCCTTCGACATGTAGGCCATAGCGCTCGTTGCCTTGACGGATGAAATGGATAGCGAGCGGCAAAATGTCCTCTTTCCGTTCGCGCAACGGCGGCAGGACGATGCAGTGGACGGCAATTTGGTAGTAAAGCGATTTGATCAATTCTCCGTTTTGGACCGCGTCAATCGGGTCGCCGCTTGTCGAGGCGATGAGGCGAACGTCCGCACGAACCGGTTCTTGGCCATGGGCGCGGACAAACTGTTTTTCTTGCAGGAAACGGGCGAGTTTTTGTTGAAGCGGCAGGCTTAACGAGTCAATATCGTCAAGCAGGACGGTGCCGCCGTCCGCTTGTTCAAACAAGCCGGGCTGGATCTCGCCGCCTTCTTCGCTGCCAAACAGCATCGTTTCCATCCAATCGTCCGGAAGCGACAGGCACGTTTGCGCAAAAAACGGCTTGGCCCGCCGTTCGCTTTCATGGTGAATGCAGGAAGCGAGCAAGTCTTTTCCTGTCCCTTTCTCCCCAATGAGCAGCACAGGCGCTTCCGAGCGGGCGGCATGACGCGCAAGGCGGATGGCCTTTTGCATCGCTTCGCTTTGGCTGATGATATCGGCAAACGTGCGGCTGGCTTCCTTGCGTTGGTGGTGTTCTTGGATCAGTTTGCGGAACTTCGTGATGTCTTTGGCGATTTCCACGGCGCCGATGATGCGCCCGTCTTTTTGCAGCGGGTGTGTTTGATTGACCGTTGTCACGGCTTGTCCTTTGTTATTGAAATAGGTTTGCTGCTTGTTCAGAATGCTTTCACCGGTGCGCAGCGCTTCAAGCAATGTGCTCGGCTGCTCCGGGTTGAAGCGGAAGACGTCCAAAATGTTTTTATCGAGCACGTCCTCGATGTTCATACCCTCGATGTCCCGCATTTTCCGGTTGTAAATGACGGTTTTCCCATGTTGATCGACGGCATGGACGCCAAGGTCGATCATTTCGAGAATTTGCTCATACATTGATAAAAGCGTTTCCATATCCCGGTTCACGATCAGCACCTCTCTTTTTTGTATTATAGCATAAGGTGGACGGGAGACAGGAAGGGAAAGAAAGATGTGAAAAATTTTTTTGCTAAATATATTGAAAATAGACAAAAATAGTTCCATAATAAAGTTATAGTTTATTATAAATTGACAAATAGATTTGCAGTAAGGGAGGTTCTGTTCCCTTTCTCGGAATGTAAGCGGTTGCGAAATCGATCATAGAGAGGGGAGAGTTTTCGGGTGCAACCCGTGCAAGAACTGAAACGAGAGCTAAAAAGCAGGCATTGATTTATGATCGCGCTAGGTGGGGTGATCGGCACCGGTTTGTTTTTAGGATCGGGTTATACGATTCATGAGGCGGGGCCAGGCGGGGCCGTCGTTGCGTATACAGCCCGATCCGTTTTTCCCGAATTTTACTGATCATGGCGGATTGTTTCCAAACGGGTTTTGGGCCATCTTTACGACGATGATCCTCGTGAACTTTTCGTTCCAGGGGACGGAATTGGTCGGCGTGGCGGCAGGGGAAAGCCGCGAGCCGGAAAAAACGGTGCCGGTTGCGTTGCGCAACACCGTATGGCGCATTTTGATCTTCTTTATTTTGGCCATTTTTGTGCTGGCTGGTTAGTTTCCGTGGGAGAAAGCCGGCGTTGTGGAAAGCCCGTTTGTTGAGGTGTTTGACAACATTGGCATTCCGTATGCAGCCGATATCATGAATTTTGTCATCATTACCGCGGTGCTGTCGGTGGCCAACTCAGGGTTATACGCGACGTCGCGCGTCCTCTGGTCGATGTCGCGCCAAGGCATGGTCAGTCCGTTTTTCAGCAAGCTATCGAAACGCGGTGTGCCGATCAACGCACTTATTGCCAGCATTGCCATCGGCTGCTTGTCGCTTTTGTGCAGCATTTACGCTGAAGATACAGTGTACGTTTGGCTGACGGCGATCGCGGGATTTGGCGCCGTCACGGTGTGGGCTTCCATCGCGCTGTCCAGCTATTTTGGACGAAAAGCGTTTTTGCGTGAAGGCGGCGATGTGCGCGATCTGAAATACCGGACGCCGTTGTATCCGTTCGTGCCGCTCGCGGCGTTTGTGTTGAATATGGCGACGATCATCGGGCTGGCGTTTATTCCATATAGATGCAACGAAGAAGTTTAACATATCCTTGACGGAAAAGCGGTTTGTCCATTTTCGACTGTCGAAGGCAAGCCATAGGCTTGCCCCGTCACGCCAAGGCGTGACGGAAGACCGAACAACCACCTGCTTCACAGACC
>NZ_JAFWFM010000172.1:0-21584 GCF_017515625.1 Geobacillus sp. | reverse complement strand
CTTTCCTTCATTTCGTTTGTTCGCCGTTTTTTCTCTGGGCAGCTTCCTCTCGATTGGAAATCCGGGATGGCCGCTGCTTTGTTTGAGTATGCCCAAATTTATGGAAGGCGTATGTATAATTTTGGATAATCAACACTCGTGAATGTACCCAAAAGTAAAGAAGAAATAAAAAGCAGCCGCCGCTTGGCGCAACGGAAACCGAAAACGGCGCCGACATCTGTATTACTATTTTTTATATCCTCATTAACACAGCGTCTGTTCTCAAGTTTTAGTTTACACTTTATTTTTCACGCCGTCAACGACTTTGATTTTCCGTTGCTTTCCCTTTTGTCTCCTGGTTGTATTTGGAATCAGGAACATTCCTGAAACCATCTGTTATACCACATCGAAACAACACTGTATTAATTCTGTATTATATTTTTCGGGAAATGCAAAACGCAATGTCCGTTCATGTTATTGACAGCGCTTTCTTAAGTTTATTTTCCAATTTATTCCTTATACGCCGATAATATCTCCAGACGGCCGCATTTTCATTTACGGCGCACAGGCATTTTTGTTAGACTAACACTGTAGACCGCGATGCGAGAAACAGGAGTGAAAAGGCGAATGATCACCATGAAAGATATCATTAAAGAAGGGCATCCGACGCTGCGGAAAGTGGCTGAGCCCGTTCCGCTGCCGCCTTCAGAGGAAGACAAACGCATTTTGCAAAGCTTGCTTGACTATGTGAAAATGAGCCAAGATCCGGAACTGGCGGCCAAATACGGCCTGCGGCCCGGCATCGGCCTCGCCGCTCCGCAAATCAACGTCTCCAAACGGATGATTGCCGTTCATGTCACTGATGAAAACGGAACGCTGTACAGCTATGCCTTGTTCAATCCGAAAATCGTCAGCCACTCTGTGCAGCAATGTTATTTGACGACGGGGGAAGGCTGCCTGTCGGTCGACCGTGATGTGCCCGGATACGTACTGCGCTATGCCCGCATCACGGTCACCGGCACGACGCTCGACGGCGAGGAAGTCACCTTGCGCCTCAAAGGATTGCCGGCCATCGTCTTCCAGCATGAAATCGACCATTTAAACGGCATTATGTTTTATGATCGCATCAATCCAGCCGACCCGTTCCAAGTGCCAGACGGGGCGATCCCGATCGGGCGCTGAACCGTGGCCGGCCATGCCAAACAGCTGCCCCGCCGAATGAGCGGCGGGGCAGCTGTTTATGGAATCAATTGCAATTGTTTCAATCCGTGCCATATGCCTTCTTCACTGACCGGTTTCGTTACAAAATCGGCGACCCGTTTCACTTCCTCATGGGCATTTCCCATCGCCACTCCTGTTCCGACGAACGACAACATTTCAATGTCGTTCAGCCCATCGCCGAACGCATACACATCGCCTTTGTCAATCCCGAGCTTCTCAATCATCAGGCGGATCCCCTCCGCTTTCGATCCCCCTGCCGGCAGCACATCGGTCGACACATCGTGCCAACGGACAAAACGGAATTCTGGATAATTGCGCACGTACGGTTCTTCTTCTGCGGCGCGGCAAAACAGCAGCGCTTGGTAAATGTCATTGTTTTCGTAATAAAGGGGATCGACAGGCGGGTGGGAAAACTTCAAGCTTCCCATGCTGACATGGATGTGCGGATGGTCGCCGACGCTCGCCCTCATTTCCTCCGCGTCCATAAAGACGAGCGGATGACCGTTGCGGTGGGCGTCCTCAGCCAACGTCCGCACTTTCTCGCGGCGGAGCGGACGCTTATGCAGGACAGTTCCTTCAAAAACGACGTATTGCCCGTTGAAGCTGACGAACGAGTCGATCCCAAGCTGGCGGCGTACATCCGCAAACATAAACGGCGCCCGGCCGGTGGCGATGGCGACATAGACGCCGGCCTGTTTTAGCTGGCGGACCGCCTCAACGGTTGATGGCGGCAGCTGTTTTTGTTCATCAAGCAACGTGCCGTCAATGTCGAAAAACACGATTTTTCTGCCCACGTTATCTTCTCCTTGCCGAAAATGTATTCACTGTTTACCGTACTGAAAAACAATTGGAATGTCAATCGAAATACACGGTTCGTTCCATTTTTCCCCATGAAAAACAAGCCTCTACCTACATAACATATATAATAGAAACATTTACTTTCGTCGCAAATTGAGTACAATAAAAAGTAAGGAGTGATGAAAAATGTTGAAAAAGCTGAAAAAAAAGCTGCTTCAACAGTGGAAAGATTTGCTCCGGAAAAAATTGATCGCCTAACTGTTCCAACAACAGCCCTTCGGACGGAAGGGCTTCTTTCCCACTTTGGCGAATGAAACGGCCAAAATCCGTCAAAGATGATACGTACCGTCGGCACACCTCCCGCCTGTTTTTTTGCTTTTGAACGACAAAAAACATGAAAACGGGGTTGCATTTTTATATAATGGAAAAGCAATCATTGTACGATAAGGAGAGATTCGGTCATGATTTTCAAAGTGTTTTACCAAGACAACGCGGAAGAGGTGCCCGTGAGAGAAAAAACGAAAACGCTCTACATTGAAGCAGAATCAGAGCGGGAAGTACGCCAAAAGTTGCAAAACCGTCCGATCAATATCGAGTATATTCAGCCGTTAGAGGGGGCGCATTTGGAGTACGAAAAGAAAAGCGCTAATTTTCAAGTATTGGAGATCTCATCATGAAACTATTAACGGATCAGCAAGTCGGTGTGTTTGCCCTCGGCGGACTGGGTGAAATCGGGAAAAATACATATGGCGTACAATTTCAAGACGAAATTATTGTGATTGACGCGGGCATCAAGTTTCCAGAAGACGAATTGCTCGGCATCGACTACGTCATCCCGGACTATTCGTATTTAGTCAAGCACGCGGAAAAAGTGAAAGGGCTGTTCATTACCCATGGGCATGAAGACCATATCGGCGGCATTCCGTATTTGCTCCGGCAGGTGAACATCCCGATTTACGGCGGCAAGCTGGCGCTCGGGCTCATCCGCAATAAACTCGAAGAGCACGGGTTGCTGCGTCAGGCAAAACTCATTGAAATTCGCGAAGAGGATGTCATTCGCTTCCAAAAAACAGCGGTCACTTTTTTCCGGACGACGCACAGCATTCCGGACAGCTACGGCATCGTCGTTAAAACGCCGGTTGGCCAAATCGTCCACACAGGAGACTTTAAATTCGACTTTACACCGGTCGGCGAACCGGCAAATTTGACAAAAATGGCAGAAATAGGGAAGGAAGGCGTGCTTTGCTTGCTCTCGGACAGCACGAACAGTGAAATTCCGCATTTCACGATGTCCGAGCGGCGCGTCGGCGAGAGCATCCACGACATTTTCCGCAAAGTGAACGGCCGGATTATTTTTGCAACGTTTGCGTCCAACATCCATCGGCTTCAACAAGTGACCGAAGCGGCGGTCGCCAACAACCGGAAAATCGCTGTCTTCGGCCGTAGCATGGAAGCGGCGATTGAAATCGGCCAAGAACTCGGTTACATCAAATGCCCAAAAGGCACGTTTGTTGACGCTAACGAAATCAACCGCCTGCCGGCCAATCGGGTGACGATTTTGTGCACCGGCAGCCAAGGCGAGCCGATGGCGGCGTTGTCGCGCATCGCCAATGGCACGCACCGGCAAATTCAAATCATCCCAGGCGACACGGTTGTTTTCTCCTCATCGCCAATTCCGGGCAACACCGTGAGCGTCAACCGGACGATCAACATGCTGTGCAGAGCCGGTGCGGAAGTGATCCACGGCCCGCTTAACGACATCCATACGTCCGGCCACGGCGGGCAAGAAGAGCAAAAACTGATGATCCGGCTCATGAAGCCAAAATATTTCATGCCGATCCACGGCGAATACCGGATGCAAAAAATGCACGCCAAGCTCGCCATTGACTGCGGCGTGCCGGAGGAAAACTGCTTTATTATGGACAATGGCGAGGTGCTCGGCATCAGTGAACACGAGGCGCGCATCGTCGGCAAAATTCCGTCCGGCTCCGTTTATATTGACGGTAGCGGCGTCGGCGACATCGGCAACATCGTCTTGCGCGACCGCCGCATTTTGTCAGAGGAAGGACTCGTCATCGTTGTCGTCAGCATCAACATGAAAGAATTCAAAATCGCCGCCGGCCCGGACATTATTTCTCGCGGCTTCGTCTATATGCGTGAGTCAGGTGACTTAATCAGCGAAGCGCAAGTGTTGATCTCCAAGCATCTCGAAAAAGTGCTGGAACGGAAAACGAACCAATGGTCGGAGATCAAAAACGAAATTACGGAAACGCTCGCTCCGTTCTTGTACGAGCGGACGAAACGGCGGCCAATGATTTTGCCGATCATCATGGAAATCTAAAGAAAAAAGGGCGTCCTTGCAAAAGGATGCCCTTTTTCCGTCATCATCATGCACAGGCCGCCTGCCAGCCGTCAACCGACCACTTTTTCCTCAAACCGGTCAATGTCGCTGTCAGCGCCGATGACGACCAACACGTCGCCTTTGCGGATGATTTCCGAGGCGAGCGGGGAGACGATGACGCTTGTTCCACGCTTGATGGCGACGATGTTGATGCCATAGCGGGCGCGGATGTCAAGCTCCAAAAGCGAATGGCCGTCAAGCCGCTCGCTTGCCACGATTTCGACAATGCTGTATTTGTCCGACAGCTCCAGATAATCTAGGACGTTGTTGGAAATCAAGTTGTGGGCGATCCGCTCGCCCATGTCCCGTTCTGGATGCACGATTTGGTCAGCGCCGATTTTTTTCAGCACTTTCTCATGGTAATCGTTCGTTGCCTTGACCGTAATATGGTTGACGCCGAGCTCTTTTAAAATCAGGGTCGTCAAAATGCTCGCCTGGATGTTGTCGCCGATCGCGACAATGACATGGTCGAAGTTGCGGATGCCTAAACTTTTCAGCACGTTTTCATCGGTCGTGTCGCCGACGACGGCGTGTGAAGCGATCGACGCAAATTCGTTTACCCGGTCTTCATCAATATCGATGGCCAATACTTCCATCCCTTGTTCGCTCAGCGTCCGGCAGATGCTGCCGCCAAAGCGCCCGAGGCCGATGACGGCAAACTGTTTCTTTTTCATTGACACTCCTCCATCGTTGATCAAGCATTGTTTCTCCCCTTATTTTAGCAAAAAAAGAAAAAGAAACGAAAACGTTCTTCGTTCCTTTTCCACCATTCCTTTACGCTATGCGATTTTGCCATTTCACCCAAAAGCGGGCTGCCAGCGCACACAGCCCGAACGTTCGTCATCAGCGAAGTTTTTCTTCGACTTTTTGGCAAATCTCTTCTGCGGTAAGCCCGCTCGCTTCAATGACCGGACCGGACGTGACGATGTTGTGAATGCCGACGATATTGGCGTCCAGGCCGGTAATGACGCAGCAGTCGCAGCCCCGGGCATCTTGTTCCCCGCCAAGCGGAACAACCTCATACCCTCTTTCTCTCAATGCCTCCTGCACGTCGGTCAGCGATTGCTCAACACCGATTTTCGCCATCACACTCCACCTCCTCATATACATAATGTGTCTTGATGGAGGTGGAACTATACTTCATTCGGCGTTCCCTTTCCATGAAAAATAATCAATTAAAAAGGCGATCGCCCGGTCAATGGCCTCTTCATTTGGGGTGAGCTTTGCATGGTGCAACCCATGGGGCGAATCCACGCCGAGCCAAAACATCAATCCCGGGATTTCCGCCAGCATATAGCCAAAATCTTCACCGGTCATCGCCTCTTTGCAGCGAATGACGTTCATACCGGGATGCGCTTCGGCAAACCGCATAAATTCCGCTGTCAGCGCCGGATCGTTGTACACTTGGTAGTACATGGCGCCGTAATCGATCGCCGCCTCGCATTCGTAGGCCACTTCGATTCCGCGCACAATCGCCTCAATCCGCCGCTTGACAACTTCCATAGCCGCAGGCGACAGCGTCCGGATCGTTCCCTCGAGCCGGGCATGTTCGGCGATGACGTTTTGCACTGTCCCCCCGGCAATTTTCCCGATCGTAATGACGGCGCTGTCGAGCGGATCAACGTTGCGGGCGACGATCGACTGCAGCTGAACGACGAGTGTGCAGGCAGCGACGACCATATCGTTCGCCAAATGGGGAAAGGCTGCATGTCCGCCTTTTCCTTTTAAATCGATAAACAGCTCCGATGTATTGGCAAACAACAGTCCTTCTTTCGTCGCGATAGTGCCGACCGGATATTCCGGGGCGATATGCAAGGCGACGATCATATCCGGCCTCCATTCCTGCATGATGTCGCTTTCCATCATCGGCTTCGCCCCGCCCGGCCCTTCCTCGGCCGGCTGGAAAATAAACAGCAAGTCATCTTGAATCGGATGATGTGCGAAATGGGTGAGCACGCCAAGAGCGATGCTCATATGCACATCGTGGCCGCACGCATGCATGCACCCTTCATGTTCAGAGCGGTACGGCAAACCGGTCTCCTCGCGGATCGGCAGCCCGTCTATATCGGCGCGGTAGCCAATCGTTTTTTGCGGCGATGTTCCGTTGACTTTGACAAAAATCCCGGTTTTCCATGTCCGGACTTGAAGCCGCTCTTGCGGCAGCGACCGAATATAGTGAAGCAAATATTGCTGTGTTTTAAACTCTTGAAACCCGAGCTCGGGAATTTTATGCAAGTCGCGTCGAATGGCGACAAATGGGCTGATCGCTTCCATCCTCTCTCCTCCATTGGAAAAAAGCTGCCCCGTGAGCGGACAGCTTTTTTCCCGTCATTATAACTGGCGAAGCTCTTGTTTAATTTCCGTTTTCGCTCTCGTTTGTTCGTCGATTTGCTTAATAACGCGCGCCGGCGCGCCGGCGACAACGGTATACGGCGGCACATCCTCGACGACGACCGCCCCGGCGGCGACGACCGCCCCTTTGCCGACGGTGACGCCTTCCAAAATGACAGCATTCGCACCGACAAGGACATCGTCTTCAACGATCACCGGCTTCGCCGATGGCGGCTCAATGACTCCGGCCAACACCGCTCCGGCGCCAATATGGCAGTTTTTTCCGACCGTCGCCCGGCCGCCGAGCACCGCATTCATGTCGATCATCGTTCCTTCACCGACAACCGCACCGATGTTGATGACCGCTCCCATCATGATCACGGCGTTGTCGCCGATTTCCACATGGTCGCGGATAATGGCGCCCGGCTCGATGCGCGCCTTGATTCCTTTTAAGTCCAACAGCGGAATGGCCGAGTTGCGACGGTCGTTCTCGACGACGTAGTCCTCGATTTTGTCTTGATTCGCCGCGATTGTGGCTTGAATGTCTTGCCATTCGCCAAACACGACCCCGGTGTTTCCGGTGATGAACGGTTTCGCGCTCGGGCCGAAATCGATGCCTTCGAGTTCCCCTTTTATGTATACTTTAACCGGTGTCGATTTTTTGCTGTTTTGAATAAACGAAATGATCTCATTGGCGTCCATCATCTTCATCGGCGATTTCCTCCTTCATGCTGTATTCTTTTTTACTTTAGCAAAACAAAGATGTTGGTGACAAGCATCAATTCATAAAAGTTTTCGGCCCTGATTCGACCGCCTCAGCTGTTTATTCAATTGCTTCAATATTTCGCGGCGGGTAAAAATCCCTTCAAAATAGCCATCCTCGTTCTCAACGCACACAAACGGATGGTTAACGATGAGCCCTACCGCTTTCCAAAGCCGGTCGTCAAGCCGCAGGCGCGGAATGTTTCGGTTCATCACTTCTTCGACCTTCATCGTCTCGATCCGTTCAAACTCGATGCGCTCCACCCCTAAAATCGCATCCATAATCATCGTCATGCCAATCAGCCCATGCAGCTTGTACGACGTATCAAGCACCGGAATCGCCGAGTAGCCGGTTTTCGTCAGGACGAGCATCGCATGATCCAAATAATTGCCCACTTGAACGTGCGCTACTTTGTCAGCTGGAATCAAAAATGACTTGACCGTCATGTTCGCCCATTCCTCATTTGCAAATAAGCTCATACATCCGTTCCGCCTTTCTCTGTATGCATCTTCTCCTCTCCACCTGTATGATACCATAAAAAAGACTATCGCTTCCTTACAAGCGATAGCATCAGCTTTGTTTTTATCCTTCCTCGGTCAGCAGCCGGTCATACAAACGCAGCAGCTGCCGGTATCTCTGTTCATCGGCCTCTTTATCTCCGTTTTCAATATCCTCCAGCTCAGAACGGACGAGTTCCAGCGCGTACTGCTGGCTAAACATCACCTCGAGCAACAGTGTCGCTTCCTCGCCCGACAGCTGAAGCGGCAGCCGCTTCCCCATCTTCATTCCCCCTTTGCCCTTTCCGCTTCATATATATTCATCGGCGGCGGGAAAAAGTCGCGAAAAAAAGCGCCATTTCCGGACAATCAAAAAGGCCGTCCAGACGGATGGCCTTTTCAATAATAGCGCAGCGCCAAATAACCGATCGCAAAAATAGCGAGCAAAGTAGCCAATACGTAAGCGAGCAGCATCGGGTTGCGCATATACGCATGCTCTTGCACCGTTTTCGGAACTGGTCCGTCAAGCTCTCCTTGCCAGCGCTGCTGGCGGCCGAGGCGGACTGTATAGACGAAGCCGATGACTGCGATCAGTACAGAGAGGGCAGATAACACAAAAGTGAGCTGTGCCATAAGTTTCACCTCATGCTTACTTTGCCGCAACGCGGCGATTTTATACGGTCAATAATGGGCGTCATGTTCAAACAAATAGCTGTAGGACAAGTCGATAAACAAATAGTGGCGCTCATCGATCGGATACGAATACGTCCGGATCGTCTCCCCGGTTTCAATGTCTGTGTACAAATCCGATAAAATCCCCCGCCGACGCGAGCGCATGCGAATGATGTTTTCCAAAAAATATGGCCGCCAGCTCCAGTTTTTCATGTAATATTCGTGTTCGAGCTCCCAGCGGCCGCCGCGCTTGAACATGTTGCCCGACTGCTGGAAGCCGTCCTCATCGCAAACGTAAATGCGGAAACAAACGTCATCGAGCTCGGCCGCCAGCGATGAAATGAGTTCGTTGAAATTGCCTGCTTTTTTGTATTTGCCAAGCAACGCCGTGATTCGCTGCTGAAACTGTTCAGAAATATGGTACAGCGTTTCAAGTTTTTTCTTTTCTTGCTGGATGAAGCGATGGCATTCCTGGCGCAGCAAGTCTTTCAACAAATCGCGCGGCACGGCTTCCGGTCCGGGCTTCGCCAAATAATACCCTTGGTAGTAGCGGCCGCCATGCCGCCAAGCGTACTGAAGTTGAAAGGATGTTTCAATATCTTCGTACAAAAGCGTCGCCCCGATTTTGCGGGCCAACAGCGAGATGGAATGGACGATTCCTTGGTATGCCTGATGAACGGACGCTTTTCGCAATTCATGCAAATCGATTTTTAAAATGTCAGGCGACAACACCCCGATCCGCTCCAAGTTGATGCTATGTTCAGCGATGTTGTCGACCGCCACTTTCACACCGTACGTACGGATGTATGTCAATAAATGGTTGAGCTGATCAACATCCCCTTTAAAATGTTGCTCGTTAATTTCTAATACGATGCGGCCAAGCGCCAGTCCTTTCGCCTCATAGGCAAGAAGCAGCTGCAAAAACGACTCGCCGCGATCGAGCATCAACAAATTGGCGTCGCGGTTAAAAAAAATGAGCGGCGTCTGATCCGCAAGCGCCAAAAAATAATCGAGCGCTTTTTTCGTGATTACATCATCCACTTCGATGCGAAATTCTTCTGGAATGGTTTCATCGTGAAAAAACGGCCCAAGGCTGACCGGCCCTGTTTCCGTTTGAAACCGACCGAGCACTTCATAGCCGACGACCCCATGCTCATCGGCGCTGAAAATCGGTTGATAGTGCGGAATCACTTGCGGCAAGTTGGCCACCACGTCTAATGCATCCATCGTGTTCACCTCATCCCCATCGACCATCTTTGCCTTTATTATAGCATAATTGCCCAATCGTTCCTGACTCGTAAAAAAGCGGCTCCCCTAGCAGCAGGGAATCCACTTGTGACAAAGGCCGTTGCGTGCAATGAGCCGGTTGCCTGCGATAAATGAAGAAATACCGCCTGCAATCCCTTTTGGGTGAGGACCATCTTGCTTTATGGCAAATTTGATTAAAACGGCCGCCGGTTCAGCCATTGGCCGCCGTCAACTGTGATGCAAGCGCCGTTAATGTAAGCGGCTTCATCTGAAAGCAAAAACGAAGCGACCGCCACGATTTCTTCCGGCGTCCCGAGCCGCCCGAGCGGCACGCTTTCCAACGTCATCCGCTCTGCTTCCTCTGATTCCCAAAGCCGCTCTGCCCCGCCGGTCCGCTCAATCGGCCCGGGAGCGATCGCATTGACGCGGAAGCCGTACTTTTTCCTCATTCCACAGCAAGCGTGCGCGTCATTGCCAGCACTCCAGCCTTGGCGCTCGCTGAATGAATGACCCCGGCGCCAGCGTGCCAGGCGTACGTCGCAATAATGTTGAGGATATTTCCTTTCAGGCCGCGCTGAATCCAATAGTTGCCGACTTCCCGGCTGCAGTAGAACGTGCCGTTTAACACAATGTTAATGACGCTGTTCCAGCCGTTGATCGACAACTTTTCCGCCGGGCAAATAAAGTTGCCGGCCGCATTGTTCACCAAAGCATCGATGCGGCCAAACTCCGCATCGGCCCGTCCCACCATCTCGGCGACTTGATCCGGATTGCGCACATCCATCGGCACGGTGAGCACGCGCCCCCCATCAGGCGCAGCAATTTCTCGCTTTACCTCTTCCAGCGCATCGGCTCTCCTTCCGGTAATGACAACGTTCGCCCCTTCGGAAACAAAACGCTTGGCCATATATTTGCCCATGCCGCTTGATCCGCCTGTCACGATCACAACTTTTCCATTCATTTTCTCTCCCCCTAACATGACTGATGATTCATTCATTTTTCATCATATCATAAAAAGGTTGAATATTCGAACATTATTTTTTCTCTACTTGTCCTCATCTTCCGTTTTTTGTTATAATAATTCTGCTTATGAAAGGACAGACGGAACGATGCACCATATTGAGACAGCAAAAATGAGCCGACGCACGTTTTTAAAAAAGCTGGCGCGCACCGGCCTAGCCGCCGCATTGGCCACAACGGCCGCGTACAGCTATGCCCGCTGGATCGAGCCGGCCTGCGTGTCTGTAACGCGCCATACATTGTCGCACCCGCTCATCCCGAAGTCGTTTGCCGGCGCAACGATGCTGCAATTCAGCGACCTTCATCTCGGTCATTACTATGGATTAAAGCGCTTTGACCAGGTGATCGATCAAATTAACAAGCTAGAGCCGGATTTGATCGTCTTCACCGGCGATCTGCTCCATGAGGCGAACCGATACCCGCACACAGAAGCGGTCGCCGAAGCGCTCGCCCGCCTTCGGGCCCCGCTTGGAAAATTCAGCGTCTACGGCAACCATGATCATGGCGGTTACGGAACAGACATTTACCGCCGGTTGATGGAGCGGGCTGGGTTTCGCGTCCTCGTCAACGAGCATGCGCTTATCCGCCGCGGCCAACACGCGATCGCCATCGCTGGCAGCGACGATATGATGCTCGGCCGTCCGGATTGGTCGAAAATGACAAATGGCATTCCGCCGGCAACGTACACGATCGCCCTCGTCCATGAACCGGACGGCGCCTTGGAAACATCCCGCCTCCCGATTCACGTGCAGCTGTCCGGCCATAGCCATGGTGGGCAAATTCAGTTGCCGTTTATCGGACCGCTCATCACGCCGCCGTTGTCTGAGCGGTATTATGAAGGGTTTTACCACGTCGGCGGACTCTTGTTGTACGTCAACCGCGGCCTTGGCACAACAAGGGTGCCGCTTCGCTTCTTCGCTCCGCCGGAGTTGACCGTTTTTTCGCTTACCCCCGGATAGAAGTAGGACAAACCGGGCAACAACACCGCTTCCTATGTTATAATAGAAAGAAAAAAGGAGACATGCCGATGAAACCGGTGCAATTGACGGTCGACAATATTGCCAAAGCGATTTTTACCGTCAACCGCCATGCCAAAACAGCATTGAACCCTTCGTTTCTTTATCTTCTGAAGAAAAAAGCGATCGAGAAGCTGCTTGAGGAGGGCAAGGCGAAAAAAGTGGGCCTCCATTTTTCCCGCAATCCGAGATACAGCCAACAGCAATCCGACGTGCTTGTCGCCGTCGGCGACTACTACTTCCACATCCCACCGACAAAACAAGATTTCGTCGCCCTTCCGCACCTTGGCTCTCTCAACGATTCATACCGCAACCCTCCAGCTCGGATGCCGCTGTCAGAGGCAAAAGCCATTCTCATCGCCTACACCGGACTGAAGGAAAAGCCGGAACAAAAGCCGAAACGGCTGACAAGACCCGTATTTAAACGGCTCGGCGACCGCTATTAAGCGGACGCCGGTTTTTTTCAACAGTGGGCACATCTTAGCGCCGGGTCGGCAACAGGGGCATCGATGTCTCTTTTGCTTCAACCTGCTTTTTCGCCCACCCTGTCTTGCAATGAAAGTCCCCTCTCGTTTTCGCTGCACTAAGAGGCGGTGAAAAGCAACCATTTTCCCTAAATTGATGATTCTCGAATGAAGAGGAGAACAATATCCGTAAGGCTTCTCCATTTGAGGAGAAACATGATTGGGCCACCTTTCCTGTTCAATCACCGGCCTTCTAAAACAAATAAGCCAGCCGCTGTTCTGTCGGCTACGCTGAGACCCCTTTCCTCTTTATGCTTCCCCATTGTTTTTTTCGACGAATGGCATCGATCACCCCTTCGCACCGCCACCAAGCGGTAAGCGGACGGTACCAAAACGTCTCGGTCAACGCGAAGAAAAACAGCTTCACCAAATCAGAGATGCTCGGAAACTTCCGCTCAGTCCACTCTTCAAGCAAGACGGCTACTGCTGATAACAGCGAACCGTACAAAACCGAAACCGTCAGCAACAAAAGAGCGAATTCGACGTACAAGTTTCCGAGAAATAAAGAGAAAACAACGACAATATAGCCCATCAATTCAACGATCGGACCAAGAAGCTCAATGAACCAAAAATACGGCAGCGAAAGAAGGCCGATTGAGCCATATTTTGGATTGAACAGCATCGATCGATGCATCCATAAGCTTTCCAAAAGCCCGCGATGCCAGCGTCGCCGCTGCCTCCGCAAATCGCCATACGTTTCCGGTGCTTCCGTCCAGCAAACCGGGTCGGGGATGTAGATGATTTTTTTCGCCTCGTTTTTTTCCCGCGCCAGTCGATGCAGACGCACGACGAGCTCCATATCTTCGCCAACTGTATCAGCATATCCCCCTGCTTCAATCACCCAAGGCTTGGAAAAGACGCCGAACGCCCCAGACACAATCAGCAGCAAGTTGTGGCGGCTTAAGCCGAGACGGCCGAGCAAAAACGCACGCAAATATTCAATCGTTTGCATAATGACGAGCGGCCGCCGCGACAACCCAACCTGGACGATCTCACCGCGTTCAATCCGGCAGCCATTGGCGATGTGGACGCTTCCTCCAGAAGCGATGATCTCCCCGTCGGACTCAAGCATTGGTTTCATCACTTTCAAAAACGCGCGCCGCTCCAAAACCGAATCGCCGTCAATCGTGCAAATGTATGGATAGCGAGAAGCGTTGATTCCCGCGTTCAACGCATCCGCTTTCCCACCGTTTTCTTTATCCAGCACAAACAAATGGGGATAATTAAGCGACTGATAAACCGCCTTAATTTCCTTTGCGTCCAGCTGGCGGCGAATGACGCGATAGACCGGCTGCAAATGAAAATGCTCAATCAGCCGTTCAAGCGTTTTGTCAGTCGATCCATCGTTAATGACAATGACCTCGTACTCAGGATATTCAATAGCCAGCAGCGACCGCACCGAGCCGACGATGCCCGCTTCCTCATTATAAGCGGGAACAAGAATGGACACCGGTTTGGCATAGCTCGCATCGAGCAGCTCTTCATACGGCTCCCAGTCATCAAGACGATGAATGCGGCGCAAATGGATGAACGAGACAACAAGCAAAAAGGCATAAAAAAGAAGAACGATGACCATGTAAATCAGTACAATATGTCCTGCGACCCAAAGAAACGAACGCCACGCTTCCACTATCATTCTCCTCCTCCAAGCCACTGCCTCGCCATATCACGAGCATAACGATCCGATGCTGTGCGCGCCGCGGCGCGCAACGCCGTTCGGCCTCCCGGCAGACGCGCGATGGCCGCGGCGGCTTCGGAACGAACAACAAATGAACGGTCGCTAAGCCGCTCATACAGCAACGGAAGAAGCCGCTCTTCGCGGCATTTTCCCGCCAGGCGGGCAGCCATCAGCCGCTCTTGCCAATGGGAGGAGCACAAATGCTGCTTGAGCCTCTCCGCTTCAAGCGGCATGCCGATTTCCGCCATCGCCTTGAGCGCGCGAACGCGAAGTTCCGACTCATCGGATGCCAACAGCTCCAGCAAAAACGACCGCTCCTCGCGCCGGCGGATGCCGATCATATCCACGAACGCGCACTTCCCCGCCCGCGTCAGTTCATCAAATCGCTGTTCCACCTGTCGAAGCAGCCGCTCGCTCATATGGCCAAAAATAACTCGGTACGCAAACTCGGTCAATTCGTATTTCGGCTCAAGCACGTAGGTCACCACTGGGCTATAGTCAAATCGGGCAAAAATTGTCAACAGTTTTTCTTCTTCTCCTCTCGTCACCCGGTCGGAGCGGTACAATCGCTCCATCTCCAGCAACATCGCCTTCATCTGCAAATCCTCTATCAAAAACAGTGCGTTCATCCGCTCGCTCCAATCCCGACTTGACAACCAGCGGCGCAGCCATCCTTGAAAATGCTTTTCCGCCAATGTTCGGATTCTCTCCTGCACCTGTTCGCCTTTCAAGAGCGAAGCGAAATGGTCAAGGAGCTCCATCATCGCCTCACGCTCAAGCGGCGAAGACGGCAACGGCAGCTCTTCCTCTTCGCCGAGCACATGACGAAACAGCGGAAGATGGAGCCGCTTTTTCAAAGCCCTGATCTCTGCCTGGCGTCTATTTTCCCTCCCTTTTCGCACCACCAAATAGAGAAATAGGTTTACTAACAGTGCAAGGAAAACAATCGTTGCGGCTAAGGCAGAAAAAAGCGCCATCACTCCTCCAACTCCTTCAACAACCGGCGCAGCCGCGCCTCAAGCTCAAGCCATTTAAACGGCTTTGTCACATATTCGTCCGCTCCTCGGTTCAGCGCATGGGCAATATCCCGCTCATCTTGGCGCGACGTCAGCATCATCACCTTGTATGGCTTTCGCTCTTGACGGAGGCGGTTCAACACCTCAAGGCCGCCCATTTTTGGCATCACCCGATCCAAAATGACGACAGATTGCCGCCCGCTTTGATAAAACGGAGATTCGAGAAACGAAAGGCCGTCGCCAAACTCGTAAATGTCCGCTTTCCTCCCCTGCTCATTGACGAGCTTGCGGACAAGATCAGCAATCATCATCCGCACGAGTTCATCGTCGTCTACGATGGCAATCGCCCATCGCCGCCGATCCGTTGATGCTTGGCTTGGGGCCTCATCCGAAGAACCGCTTTTCTCACGCGCCGCCTCTTCGATCCGATTGCCACCGCCTCGTTTCGCCGCATACAGCACCTTGTCGGCCAGACGCAGCCAATAGTCAAGCGGCCGATCCGGTTCATCACACTCAACCAGGCCGGCGGAAAACGTACATGATAGAAGTGCGCCATCCGCCGCGATTTTTTCGGCGGCGAACTGGCGTTGCAGCCGCTCAAGCACTGCACGAGCCTCGCTTTTGGATGTTTTGGCCAGCCAAACGACAAACTCTTCGCCCCCAAAGCGAACGACGGTATCCACTCCACGTGTATGTTGGCGCAAAAAGGCAGCCAGCTTTTGCAATACCGCATCGCCTGCAAGGTGGCCGAAACGGTCATTGACTTGTTTGAAATGGTCCAAATCAAGCAACGCCAAACAGCTTGGCGCTCCGTAACGCTCGAGGTCGCTCCGAAGGCGGGCGTATACCCGCGGCAAATACTTCCGGTTATACACACCTGTCAATTCGTCAATGAGCACAAGGTCATCGATTTTTCGTTTTTTTTCAATGAGCCGGCGAACGCGAACGAACAGCTCATCTGCCGCTGGGGTGGTGATGACATCATCCGCGCCAAGCTCATAACCTTTCAACCGCCCCTCTTTGCCCTCGTCTCTCCTCACAATGACAACAGGAAGATAGGGGCGCTGTCCGGCGCGCTCAAGCAAAACCGTCAAGTCCGGATTCTCCCACTCTCCCTCCTTCACGCTGACGATGATGCAATCCGGGCTGAGACGAAACATCGACGCGGCCGCCTGCTCAAGGGAGGGAATCGTCGTGAAACGCCATGGCACGGTTTGCAGGGCGCCGCGGACGTAAGCAAAAAACAGGGGATCATTTCCACAGAGGAGAATAGCTGCTTCCGGCCCTTGGCGGTGCGAAGAGGGAATGGTGGCAGAAGCCGCTTCCCCGGCTTCATAGAAGCAGCGAAGGAGAGGAACCATCTCCATCAGCGCCTCCTCCGCTGTCCATTGCCGTTCCGTTTGGCCGTTCAACCGGTGAATGAGCCGCTCTGCTTCAGCAGCGATGTCGCTAAGGCCAATCACCGCCGCCGTCCGGCCGACAGCATTGAAAAATCGGGCCAATTCCACACCGTCAAGCGGCGATCCCGTCCTCCATCGTTCGTATTGTTCATGGATGCGGTCCAACAGTGAGGCGACAGATCGATCCATATTCCCTCTCCTTTCGATCATCGTTCCGTTTTCCCCAACCGACTGACATCCTCCTTTTTTCTATTACTAATATAATCGATCCAAGCAAAAAAGGTTCATCACCAAAAGTTGTACTTGTACCTGTCATGAAAGTATGTTAGCTGTTTCTAGCCGGACCCGCCATGCAAAACGCTGGATATTTCTGTATCCGTATCCCCCACGTTTCATCAGCTTGATCTTGTTATTTGTCCCCTCTATTTTCCCTATGCATACCTATCTTAAAATCTCAAGTACAACTTGTGGTGAAGAGCCGCAAAAAAAATTAAAAGAAAAGACGCGCAACAGCCAACAATTTCCCAGCCGCATAAAAAAGCCGCTGCCTTGTTGCAACGGCTTTGTTCAATACAAAAAGTCCAATAGGCGTCGGTCAGCTAAATTCGTGTCAACCGGACAGACTTCTGCATCACGCCCGTACTGCCACACCCAGACATTCGCGCTGCAAGGCGGGGCAGCCGGCTGATAGCGCGGCGCTTTCTGCTCTTTCGTCGTTCCCGGCCTTGGTGCGGCGCTCCAAATGACCGCCTGCACCGCCACTTGGTTGTTCCGGCTGACCGCCTCGCAATAGGCAACGGCGAAATCCCCTTTCGTCGGGTCCGCGTACAGCCCCGGCCGGTATCCGGTCGGATAGAGCGTTTCCACCCAAGCAGCGATCCAAGCGGCATCCACAGCGAAAAAGTCTTCGATGTTGGCAAACAGCAGTTTATTTTTCGGAATGCCGAGCCGCCGCGCATGGAACACCGCGTTGCGCGCCGCCACCTGACCGTTCGCATAGCCGACCGCTTCGCGGAAGGCGTTATAAATCGGCAGCACCTTCACGCCATAGCTGCGGATGCGGGCGATCTCGTCGCGTGTCAACCCTTCGGACACGTTCGGCACTTCCGACAAATAACGGCCCCAAAATTTCGGATAGCCAAGCTCCGTCCGCACGCATTGAAACAGCTGATCCGTTACGGCTTGCGCCGAGTCGACGCCCCACACTCCTCTTGCCATCGGTTCCCCTCCTTCGCGCTTACACTGCCGTCATTATGTATTATATATATGAGGGGAACAGCCCGTTTTATACGGCTACTGGCGGCGCTCCCGCTCCTCCTTCGCCCAGTCGCCTTTCAACAACTGAAACCAGCCGTTGCGCTTAAACCAGACGAACATCGTCATGCCGATCACCGCCATGGCAGCCAATACAACAAAGTATCCGTACTTCCAGTGCAATTCAGGCATATAATCAAAGTTCATCCCATAAATGCCGGCAATAAAGGAGAGCGGCATGAAAATGGTCGTAATGGCTGTAAATGTCATCATAATATTGTTCATTCGATTCGAGTTGAGCGATAAATAGCTGTCGCGGATATCCGCGGTAATTTCTCGGTTTGTCTCAATCATTTCCGACAGCTTCAGCAAATGATCATAAATGTCATGAAAGTACAGCTGCCGTTCTTTCATGCGCTGCAGCCGGTCGGAATGGATGATGCGGTACAACAAGTCGCGCATCGGCACGATCGTTCGGCGCAGCTTCGATAAATCGCCACGGATGTCAAACACTTTTTCAATAATGTCGTGAATCGGTTCATTGTTCGTATTCTCCTCTAAATCGTTCAGCACGTCTTCAATATGGTAAAGCGGTGGAAAATAATCATCCACAAGCTTGTCGATCAGCCGGTACATGACGTGAAACGGCCCCTGCTGAACATCTTCTTCATGCTTCAATCGCTCCCACACCTCATCGACCGCGTGAATGGCCGACTTATGAAACGAAACGATGAAATTTTGCCCGACAAACAAATCGACTTCCTCAGCCTCCAGCGTCATCCCGGCAATGGCATGAAGCACAACAAACAAGTAGCGGTCATAAAAATCGAGCTTCGGCCGCTGCACATATTCAAGACAGTCTTCAATCGCCAGTGGGTGAAAACGGAAAAAGGAGGCGAGCAGCGCCGATTCCTCATCCGTCGGCTCATGAAAGTCAACCCAATACCATGAGACGTCCGGGCTGTTGACAAGCGTTACGTCAACATCATACAAAATCTCAAATTCTTTTGTCACGACACACGTGCGAATCATCGCCATCACCTTTGCCTTGTTCTCCTCTTATCATAACCGAAAAACTGTTAAGTCCCAACAAAAAACGGGTATAAAAATCATATAGAGAAAAAATTGACAAAAAATATTTATCTAAATTTTCTTTACATTAGCATCAAAAACGACGATAATATTAAGAAAGGGAACTGTTTCGTTCCCATATGGGAGGGACTGAATCATGTACGAAAAACAATACCCGAATGAAGGCGCCGTTTTGTTCAACCAGCCGGAAGAAAAAAGCAGCTACGGGCCGATGGCCGAACAAGTGCTGAAAGAAGCGATCTTCCAGTTTCAAAGAAAAAAACTGATGGAACAAATTGATGAAGCGCTCGCGGCCGGCAACAAGCCGTTGTTTTTCAAGCTTTCCACCCAATATAACGACCTGTTGAAAAAATACGGCGCGTAAAAGGAGCGAACGAAGTTGGAAAGTGAATCGTCGATGACCAAGTGAGCCCCATTTCCGTTTGTGGGAACAATCCGGACGGAAAGGGGCTCGTTTTTGTTTTTTCGTTTTCCTCGCCAATGGTACAATAGAAACAAAAAAGAAAGGTGGACAACCGTGAAACACCTCATTCAACCACGTGTTCAAGCCATTCAGTTATCAGGCATCCGCCAATTTTTCAACCTTGTCGCTGACCGGCCGGGACTTGTTTCCTTGACGATCGGCCAGCCTGATTTCCCAACACCCGATCATGTCAAAGCAGCCGCTCAGGAGGCGATCGCCGCCGATTTCACGACGTATACAGTGAACGCCGGCCTGCTGGAACTGCGCCAGGCGGCTTGCCAATTCGTCGCTGACAAGTACGGCCTTCGCTACACGCCGGATGAAGTCATCGCCACCGTCGGCGCCAGCCAGGCGCTTGATATTACGTTTCGCACCATTTTAGAAGAAGGGACAGAAGTGCTTCTTCCCGCACCAGTCTATCCCGGCTATGAACCACTCATTCGCCTGTGCGGGGCGAAACCGGTATACATCGACACAAGGCCAAACGGTTTCCGTCTGTCGGCTGAGCTCATTGCGCCTTATTTGACGGAAAAGACGCGCTGCCTCGTTCTTCCATACCCATCCAATCCAACCGGGACGGCGCTGTCAGCCGAAGAACTTGAGAACATCGCTTCCCTTTTGAAAGGACGGCCGATTTGGATCGTTTCCGATGAAATTTACAGCGAGCTCGTCTATCGCGGCCGCCATCACTCGATCGCCGAGTGGCTGCCGGAGCAGACGATCGTCATCAACGGTTTAAGCAAATCGCACTCCATGACCGGTTGGCGCATCGGGTTTGTCTTCGCTCCAGCGTTCGCCGTTGAACAAATGGTGAAAGTGCACCAATACAGCGTCTCGTGCACGTCATCGATCAGCCAAAAAGCAGCGGTGGAGGCGCTGACCGCCGGCAAACACGACGCCGAGGCGATGCGCGCCGCTTACGCCGAACGGCTTGAGTATGCCTATCATCGTCTCACCGCCATGGGGTTGCCGGTTGAGAAGCCGGATGGAGCCTTTTACTTGTTTCCGTCAATCGCCGCCTTTGGCATGTCTTCGTTTGATTTTGCCCTCGATGTCGTCGAAAACGCCGGCGTCGCCCTCGTTCCCGGCAGCGCCTTTTCCGAATACGGTGAAGGCCATGTCCGCCTGTCGTACGCTTATTCGCTCGATGTGCTCAAAGAAGGGCTCGACCGGCTCGAGCGGTATATCCAAACGAAGCGCCGCAGACCGTAATGGTTTTCAAAAATCATATTGGCTTAGACCGCCATGCCCCCATAAGAAAAAGGCTGCTTTTCTTTCGACTTTTGTTCACCATTGGCTTTAGGGGAATATACAAGAAAAGGGGGTCCCAAAAGGATCGGGACACCCTCTTTCGTCTCTATATATACGCACTGACCGATTCTTCCGCACTATATTTTGTGTCTACCCTGAAAGCAGACAGCCTTTTGGGTCAGCCCCCTCTTCTATACTTATGGCACAAGCAATAGCTTGCCATGCGTTTTCCGCCCCTGCAACAGCCGATGCACTTCAGAAGCCTGCTCAAGCGGGTAGACGCCGCCGATCATCAGCTTCAGGCTTCCTTCCTGCACCCACGCGAGCAATTCCCGCAAACTTTGTTCGTACAACGCCCGCTTTTCGTTTGTCGTCGACAAAACGACCGTTTTCTCCGGGCATACCGTCTGCAAAAACAGCGGCGCGGGCGGATGAAAGCCGACGATCGTCCGCCCTTCGTATTCGCCGACGAGCTCATAGCTGCCCTCTGGCAAGCGAAGCGCGATCTCCTTGGCCTCCTCGGCATCGCGCACCGGGATCACCGAACGAGCGCCGGCAGCGAGAACTGCTGTAATCGACGAGGTGGCAAGCAAAACATCGAACACGACAGCCACCTTTCGATCAGCAAGCGCCATCTCATCAATGTCTTCTTTGCGCAGCACGACATGCACTTTTGTCATCACGCCGCCTCACCGTCCTGTCGCCAGCTGCCATGCATGCTCAATGAGCGCTTCGACAAACTGGCCAAAATGGCGAAACCGCTCATCGTTCGTCTGGCCGCGGCGGTAGCGGTAATAAATTTGCTGGCAAATGACCGCTAATGTGAACTACCCACCACCTACGCTTCGCTTAGAGGTGGGGGCTTCAAGCGACTTGTGTGTGTTCGCTGAACGGTAAGCCACACACAAGAACCCTTTACGCTTCCCTTCGTTCCGAAGGTGTCCGTTCTAGCCATATTCT
>NZ_JAFWFM010000019.1:0-2566 GCF_017515625.1 Geobacillus sp. | reverse complement strand
GGTGCCTTTGATTTTTTGCTTATCTTTTATGCTTTGAAGTCTGGCATTTTCTTTGTTAAACCATTGATTGATACTTTTTAATCTCCGCCCATCAATGATGAATGATCTGCCGTCTATATTTTACTGAATCTATCCTATTTTCAGCAAAATATAGTTAAGGCGATTCATCTCCCACTTACTCCGCTTCGCTTCGTTGAAGTGGGAGTCTTCTCGCCTAATTAAGTTAAATTTTGGATTTGTCAAACACCGCATGGCATCGCGTATAGTGGTTGCTTCGACTGCCCCAATCACCTCCTGGACATGACATCCATTGACTTTTGACTTGGCATCCCCCACTGCTTGTCTATGCATCGATTGTTTGTAATCGATTACATACAAATGGGCGAATCATCCTCGTTTTCGCTTGTCTGTCCTTTTCTCGCCAAAAGCCGAAAAGCGGGCATCGTTTTCCGTTTCTCCTTTTCAATGAAGACAGCCTGTCTATCAGCATCGCGCCCCTTGTCCGCTTTGTCAGCTTATTATGTAATCGATTACAAAACCATCTTACATCGCCGTAAAATCGTTCGTCAAGCCCCCAAATTCTTTTTTTGCCCTATAAACAAAGAACCCCAAGCCGTTTGGCTTGGGATATGCCTCATACCTCCACCGTCTTCCCTTCCTCGACGATATGATAAAGCAAATGGGCTAAATGGTGAATCGGGCCGTATTCCTCTTCGCCATCTTCCGCCATTTCTTCTTCGTCGGCGAATTCAAGGTCATTTAAGTAAAGCGCCATAAATTCGTAAAAGTCTTTCAGCTCAAAGCTGTAGCACGCGCTCGGGTCTTCGCTGTCTTCTTCGTATTGAAGCATTAAATACGATACCTTGCCTTCGTTGTCCTCGGCGTCAAAAAAGACGAAATAGCCGATATTGGTGTCAAGGTCAAACAGATGCCGCGTCCCGCCTTCGGTCGCCTTGTCAAAATCCTCTTGGCTCTACTTGCCGACGTTCATCGCTTCGACGTCGTCTTCGCGGTGAAACTGGACCGTAAATGTTTTCATCGTGATTTCCTCCTTAGAAAATGCTTAATGAATACGTTTTTGACAGCCGCTCGAGCAGTTTCACCCCGGTCAAGCTGTTCCCTTTATCATCGAGAGCCGGGCCGAAAACGCCGATGCCGCACCGCCCGGGCACGGCAGCGAGAATGCCGCCCGAGACGCCGCTTTTCGCCGGAATGCCGACTTTGATGGCAAATTCACCTGATGAGTTGTACATGCCGCACGTGACCATGAACGTTTTGCAAATGCGGGCGACATCAAGCGGCATGAGCGGCTCACTCGAATGCGGATCGCGTCCGTCAAGCGCGAGCACCAAGCCGATGCGCGCCAGGTCGATGCACGTCATTTCGATGGCGCACTGTTTCGTGTACAATTCCATCAGCTCTTCGACATCTTCATCAATGATACGATGCTGCTTGAGAAAATAGCAAAGCGAACGATTTAAAAACGCTGTTTCATATTCGGAGCGGGCCACTTCGTCGGAGTACGAAATGCGTTCGTTGCCAGCGAGACGGCGGACGAACGCTAACAGCCGTTCCAGCCGTTCGGACACCGAGCCGCCTTGAATCATCGACGTGACGACAAGCGCGCCGGCGTTAATCATCGGATTCAGCGGTTTGGCAGGCTTTTCCTCTAATTTGGCAATGGAATGAAACGGATAATCCGTCGGCTCCATGCCGACTTTATGGAACACCTCATCCTCGCCCCGGTCGATGAGCACAAGGGCGAGCGCAATAATTTTGGAAATGCTTTGCAGCGTCACTTTCACCGTCACATCCCCGGCGCTTACCACCTCGTCATCCGGCGTGTAAATGGCGATCGACAGCTCATTCGGGTTCGCCTTGCCTAAGGCGGGGATGTAGTCAGCCACTTTTCCGTAGCGGGCGTACTGCTTCGCTTCTTCGACAAAGCGGACCAGTTCTTCTTGGTTGTACACAAGCATCACCGATCGTTAGTATCGCCTGTTTTTTCCTTTTCTATGCCCAAGTGTGTGGCAAACAGCCATCGATTCCCCCGCAGGCAGCCTCTTGCCCCCCGCCTGATGGATCCGCCCGCGACAAACGAACAAGGGGAGCATGCGGTTTGAACAGCAGCCGTTTTTCTTATTCTTCTTCGGCAAATACGTTTTTCAATTCGATCACAAATCCGGGAAACATGCGAACAGGAATCGTATCATCGCGGACATACATCCCTTGGTGGCGGAATCTCCCTTCTTCGAGCACATAGACATCAATCGTCTCATTCATCGGATCGACAATCCAATATTCTTTCACCCCTGCCCGCTCGTAACGGTGAAATTTGACGATTTTATCCTTGCGCACCGTTGATTTTGAAATAATCTCCACAACGAGATCCGGCACGCCAACAATTCGTTTTTCACGAATTTTGTTGGTTCATCACCAAAAGTTGTACTTGCACCTGTCATGAAAGTATGTTAGCTGTTTCTAGCCGAACCCGCAATGCAAAACGCTGGATATTTCTGTATCCGTATCCCCGACGTTTCATCAGCTTGATCTTGTTATTTGTTCC
>NZ_JAFWFM010000171.1:0-4314 GCF_017515625.1 Geobacillus sp. | reverse complement strand
TTCATCACATGGTCGACTTGCTCCATGTCGCAGTACAGAACGGCATATTTCAGCCGCTTTGAAATATAGTGAATGTTGCCGAATTTGCGCAGCTGCTTCCCGTATTTCAATGAATGAAGCCAAACGATAATCCCTTGCCGTTTTGGAAACATAGTCCTTTCCCCTTTTTCTATGCTCGGCAGCCGCAGCCTCCGCCGGATCTGCAGCCGCCGGAACAGCCGGCTGACAGGAAGTACGGGTTCCCGGTCGGCACTTTGACATGTTCCGAGACAGCCTTGCCGATCAACACGCTAATGTCATCAAGCAGCTGTTGCAGCGCTTTTTCCGACTCTTTAAAGGCGGCCACCGTCTCATGCAAATCAAGCTCCCGTTTCGCCTCACGCACTTCTTTCATCACGTTGCGGTAATCGGGATGGTATTTGCCGAAGCGCTGCACCTCCTCATACCGCTCTTTCAGCTTGACGAAACGGGCGATCAGCTGCTGAGCGCGGCGGTCTTGTTTGAGCCGCCGAAACGCGCGGCGGTATTCATCCGCCACCTCCGACTCAATAACCATTTTCGCCAACGATTCTGCTTTATCCAAAATCTCGATGCGCTCGAGAGTAGCGATCCTCACAAATATAGCACCTCCATCTTTCATCATACCATGAATAAAAGGAAAATGGAAAGGGAGGAGATCATGAAGGAAAAGAAGAGCGCAAAAAAAGACTATCCGAAGGCAGAAAGAGACTCTGCCGGATAGCCTTGTCTCCTGTCGAGCTTTACGGGATCGTCACTTCAAATTCATGCATCATGCCGGTCATCTTTCCATCGTTATAGACGAGCTCAAGGCGGATCATATGCTTTCCGCTTGGCAGGCCGCGCACGATAAAGGCGGCCGTATACACTTCCGTCATTTTCTGTCCATTGAGATACACGTTGATATGGCCGCCCCCCTCTCCTTTGCGAAACGGAAATTGCGCGGCCAAACATTCCACGAGCACGTCATGCCCTTTCACTTCATATTTGACATGCCATGGGTGATTCGCTGTCGGCGCATGAACAGCGGCCGCTGCCGTCTCCGGCCGTCCGCCGGCATACGCCCATAACAGCACCACACACCCGAACCATACAAGCCATTTCGGCAAAGGCATCACTCCCTTTCAGAGCTAGTCTTTGCCGTTTGCCGCCAAATTAGTCGCGCAGCGCTTTAAACATTTGCCACATGAGAGAGGCCATCTGCAACGATTGGGAAATTTTTTCTACTTTATCGGGGATCGTCTGCCCGTAATGGCGCAAGGCGGCCAACTGGAGCGCCGACAGCTCGTGCGGACGGCGAGCGAGCAGCCGGTACCAGCGCGGCTGTTCACGAACAAACGCGCGCAACATCGGGTTTGCCTGCACATATTGCCATACATCTCTTCTCATTGCTACCACCCTTTAGTCTTGGCGAAACGAAAACGGATGCTCCTCTTTGTTGGGCCGTTGCGGACTGGCTCCTTGAAATTCAGACAGAATGCCCTGGATCGCAGCGAGGGCCTGTTGGACGCTTGCCAAGTGTTTTTGCACTTCTGCCGCGTCAAGCTGTCCAAGCATCGCCGCGAGCTTATCAAGCCATTTGCTTGCTCCCTTTTCCTCTCTTTTCTCCTTGCCGCCTGCGTCTCGGTACGGTTCCCATATGTCGTCATCCTCTCCGAACAAGTACCAGTCCTCATACACTTGCTTCCACGTCTTTTTGCCGCTGCGCACCTCTTGAATGAGTTTCGGGTGTTTTTTGACAAACTGTTTGAACTGTTCAACGGAAGGATGCAGAGGCTTGGCCATAACCGTTTTCATCCCTTTCATCCACTCATGCCTATCTGCCATATCATATCGCTCCCAGCAGGCAAAGGTGCGCCCAAATTTTCATAGCGGCGTCAGGAAATTTTGCGTATAATAATCGGCATAAACGCCGACGCCAAGGTGGGTAAATTCCGCATTCAGCATAATTTCCCGGTGCTTTTGGCTGTTCAGCCACCCAACCGTCGCCTCGACGCCATCTACTTGATGAGCGGCAATATTTTCCCCAGCGAGCTGAAATGAAACGCCCAAGGCGCCAAGCCGTTTGGATAAATCGCCGTATTGCGGCGATTCATGAGAGAAGAACTGGTGGTCATGCATATCCTGGCTATGCTTGGCGGCAGCCATGGCGGCTTTGCTGTCCCAGACAAGGGGGGGGAGCTCATGACGGCGGCGGATCAAGTTCGTCCAGTCAAAAATTTGCTTCGCATTGGCCGCATCGACCTGCCGCTGTTCTTTCTCTGACAACGGGGTAGCCGCGGGCAGGCGGCCGCGGTACACAAGCTCATACGGCCGCAGTTTCACAAACGTTTCTGCGTCCATGAGGCGAACAGCGGCCACACGGCCGGTAAACCGGTCGATGTACAGCTGGGCATACGCCTCTCCCACTTTAACGACCGGTCTTGAGGAATAATCTTGTTCCGACAGCTCAAACCGGTACGTCCCGCTGTTTAGTGTAATCTTAATGTTGGACAGGACGGGCATCGTTTGGAAAATCGTCTGCAGACGCTGGCCAATCGCAAACGGCTCGACGTTCACCTTTTCCCCGCCGACTAAAGCCGTGACGATTTTGCCGCCAAGCACCCCGATTTGGAAATACGATTCAGGGCGGCGGCTGTACACCCACCAATCGTAGCCATAAGCTGACGGATCAATTCGATCCGGCGCGCCGAACTGCTTTTCCGCCTCTTGCGCCGGCCGGCCGATCAACACAGCGACGCCGGCGGTTGCTTTCGGTTCTTTCAGCGTGTATCCATTTGTTTTGGGCTGCTCCGGAGGGCTTTGCGGCGGCGGACTCGGCACAAAATAGTAAAACCCGATCAATAAGAACAAAAAAAGAAAAAACCATTTCACACGGCAACTCCCGCTTTCTGCAACAATCTCCTTATTGCCATTATAGCCGTTTTTCACAGGCAAAAAAAAGGGGCGTCCAAAAAGACCGCCCTTCCCTTCAAGAAACAATGTCTGTCCGTATTCAGTCAATGGACGCGATGTTGTTCAGAAATCTCGCTAAGCGCACGGCCGGCGCTCTCATCCGAATAACGGTTCGTCGCCAAGTCGCCGAGGGCAACGATGCCGACTAAACGGCCGCCTTCAACGACCGGGAGACGGCGAATTTGATGGCGCGCCATGATGTCCGCCGCTTTTTGCACGGAATCGTCCGGCGACACCGTCACCAGCTCGCGGCTCATCACTTCGGTCACCGCCGTTGAACCCGGATGTTTTTCCGCGATGCCGCGCACGACTAAATCGCGGTCCGTAATCATTCCGACGAGGCGGCCTTGATCGACGATCGGAATGGCGCCAACATTAAATTCACGCATTTTTACAGCCACTTCATACATGTTGTCAAGCGGGGTGCAATATTGTACATCCGTCGACATGATGTCCCGAACCGTTTGCATTGTCCGTCTCTCCTTTCTGCTTTTATTGTGCATCCGGCAGCGAGAAAAAATGCAAGCAAAACAGAAACAATGGCAAACAATTCGTTGAAATGCAAACCGTTTTCGTACTATTATAAATGAGGGGACGATTTCCTTTTTGGCGCTTTACATACCTGCGTTGTTAGGAGGAAGAAACATGAAATTTGACAATAGCGGTCTTGAAAATCAAACGGTTGAACTGTCCCTCCTTGATGACATCATGGCGCGCCACGGTTTTGTACGCGCGGCGCAGTGGGATTACGAACGGGTCACATACGACCGGAAATACGTGATTAAAGAGGGAACATACTATTTGCGTGTTCAAGGGTACGCGATCGAAGGGGATGTCGACTCGCGCTATGCACTCATTAAACTGCTCACACCGATTTTAGGGAAACATTACTATCCGCATGGCGTTGAATATGGCGAAGATGAGCATTTTCCATCTTCCCTTGTCGGCCAATGCCAAAAAGTATTGGAGCAAGTCAAACGCGAAATTGAAAAGACGAAAGAGTAAAGAAAAAACGCATGAGAGCTCTTTTCTCATGCGTTTTTACGTCGCGACAAGCCGTTTGACCGTCACATCGACCGACTCGGCGCTGTATGGCGTCATCGCGGCGATCTCCTCAGCAATTTGCTGCAGCAGCTGCCGGCAAACCGCGAGTACCGACGCCCCATACCGGACGGATAGCTTCACGCTGATGCGGCAGCGGTCCTCTTGTGAAACAGCTACAAATATTTCGCAATCGTCCATTACAACGTCTTCCCATTCCCGCACACACATCATGACAATCGTCAACAGCGTCGCTTCTACGGCGCTCCGCTTCCGATGCCGGAACGTCTTCACCGCACT
>NZ_JAFWFM010000170.1:0-4323 GCF_017515625.1 Geobacillus sp. | reverse complement strand
TTTGGACACCTTTACCATACAGGAAAATTCGCATTTTTTGTACCCTCTATTTTCTCTATGCACACCGATCTTCAATGATCAAGTACAACTTGTGGTGAAGAGCCAGAAACAAACAGGGTACCCTTTATGCCACATGGAGCTGTTTTCCCGAAAAGCCCTACGTGATCATCACATCCACGATATGAACGAGATGCTTCATAACAGGTTTTGAAAAATAAAGGGCCAACCCCAACATCGTGAAAAACTTGTGAATTCCTTGATGATGTGCTAATCTATTCATTAGACATGAACCTCCTTGTGAATGGTTTGGTAGCACATCTATTCTAACCAAGGAATCGGGTTCATGTCTCCTTTTTTGTTTCGATGTAAATTTATGTTAGTGATTTTGCTCATCTACAGTCATAAAGGGAAATCGAAAATAGCAAAGGAGATGATGACGATGAAGAAGCGAAAGTGGTTTGCGCGCGCAATGACTGTTCTTTCTCTGTCGCTGTTGCTTGGTGCTTGTGGAAACGGTAACGGCAATGGAGGGACAGAGCAAGAAGGGGCCGACGGGAAGCAAGGCGGCGACGTGAAATTCCTCAGCATTGCCACTGGCGGGACAGGCGGAACGTATTATCCGCTTGGCGGGGCCTTTGCCGATATTATCAAAGATGAAACGGGCATCGACGCCAATGCCATCACTTCGGGGGCATCGGCGGAAAACATGGCGATTTTGGATGCGGGCGATGCGGAAATTGCATTTGCGCAAACTGACATCGCGACATACGCGACGGAAGGAAAATTAATGTTTAAAGAGAAAATTGAAAGCGTGAAAGGGATCGCGACCCTTTACCCGGAAACGATTCAAATTGTCACCACGAAAAAATCGGGCATTAAGTCCGTTGAGGATTTAAAAGGGAAAGTCGTTTCTGTCGGGGAAGCGGGCTCGGGGACGCGGGCAAATGCGGAGCAAATTTTGGAAGTTCACGGCATGACGTTTGATGATATTGAAGTGCGCAACTTGTCGTTTGATGATTCCGTCTCCGGCATCCAAGATGGCACGATTGATGCCGCCTTTATTACGGCGGGAACGCCGACGGGAGCGGTGGAAGGCTTGTCAGCGACGGAAGACGTTGTGATTGTGCCGATCGCTGAAGACAAAATCAATGCGCTGATTGAAAAATACCCGTACTATGCGAAAGATGAAGTGCCTCAAGGGACGTATAAGCTAGCGGAAACCGTTCCGACGGTCGCCGTGCGCGCGATGCTCGTCGCTCGGGCGGATTTGCCGGAAGACACGGTCTACAACGTGACGAAAGCGATTTTTGAAAACTTGGATAAGGTCAAACATGCCAAAGCCCAGCAAATCAAGCTGGAAAATGCGCTGGATGGCATGTCGATCGAGCTTCACCCGGGGGCGAAGAAATACTTTGATGAAAAAGGAGTTAAAGCGGAATAACGGTGTCACGGGAAGGACTGGCCGGGTTCATGGCGCCAGCCCTTCCTTATTTTCGCCGGCCACGAAGGGGGGCGGCTGATGCGAAAATGGTTCGCAGCGGTCAGTGCACTTCTGGCGGTTGCAGTCTTCTTCCTTCCTTTCCGCCAGGTGCTGGCGTTTGAAAAGGATGGCCGGGTCGCTGCGTATATCCCGATTTCTCAAGGGGATACGTTCGCGATTCGCTATACGCATTCGATCCACCGTTCAGATGTCGAGGAAACGTATAAGGTGTTGGCTGACGGGACGATTGAACAAATCGCTCTCACCTATGAGGATACGGCGGTCGGGATGCCGGCGAACGCGGCGCCAGGGGAGATATTTACGCTTCGGAATGGAAAATATTATATTACCGGCATGGAGCGCAAATTTCCATCCATCTTGTTGAGCATTGGGAGGGTTGTCGCCAACCATCGCGTCGTTTATGAAGGGAAGATGGTGACATTAAAAACAGTCATCCCTCCCGGCTCCATTGTCCGCATCAAGGTGACACGACTATCATTGGTTCAATGCTGGAAGGGAGTGAACTTGTTTGACTGAGAAGTTTGAACAGCTATCCGCAGAGGAGCAGCAACAATTGCTGGAAAAATATGATCCGGAAGCAGCGACGCGCAAATTGAAAGGGCCGCTTGGCTGGATTGCCTTTTTCGGGCTGCTTTCATTTTCACTCTTTCAGTTATATGCTTCGATTTTTCAAACGATTCCAAAACAAATTTTATTGTCGATCCATTTAGGGTTTGCCTTGTCGCTTATCTTTTTATTGTTTCCGGCGCGGAAAAAACATCTTCATCGCGCCGACGTCGGCATCGTGAATATCCTTTTGTCGCTGTTGTCGATCGGGGTCGGTGCATATTTGCCGCTGATGCTCGATGACATCGTCCAACGCATCGGCATTATGACGCCGCTTGACTTTACGGTCGGTTTGGTCGCCGTGCTGCTTGTGCTTGAGGCGACGAGGCGGGCGGTCGGGCTGCCGATTACGATCATCGCCTCGCTATTTTTGCTGTATGCGTATTTCGGGCCGTATATGCCGGGATTTTTGGCTCATCGGGGCGTTGATTTGGAAGGGCTCGTCAAAACGATGTTTTTTACGACGGAAGGCATTTTCGGCACGCCGCTGTACGTGTCAGCGACATACATTTTCGTCTTCTTGTTGTTTGGCGCCTTCTTAGTGAAAACGGGTGTCGGGGAGTATTTTAATGACTTGGCGCTCGTTGTCGCCGGGAAGCGAATCGGCGGTCCGGCGAAGGTGGCGGTGTTCTCAAGCGCGCTGCAAGGAACGATCAGCGGCAGCTCGGTGGCGAACGTCGTGACGTCCGGGGCGTTTACGATTCCGATGATGAAACGTCTCGGATATGGAAAAGAGTTTGCCGGCGCTGTGGAGGCGACATCGTCCACCGGCGGCCAGCTCATGCCCCCGGTCATGGGAGCGGCGGCGTTTTTGATGGTGGAGTTTATCGGCGGCATTTCGTATTGGGAGATCGCAAAAGCAGCGGCGATTCCAGCGATTCTATATTTTGCCGGCATTTGGATGATGACGCACTTTGAAGCGAAGCGAATCGGGCTGCGCGGGTTGACAGAGGAAGAAATGCCGAACCGGAAAGAAGTGCTCGGAAAAATCTACTTGCTCGTTCCGATCATCGTTGTCATTTTGCTGCTGATGAGCGGGATGAGCGTGATGCGGGCGGCGCTCTGGTCGATCGTGGCGATCATTGTCGTCAGCGGCTTAAAAAAGGAAACGCGGCTGGGGTGGCGCGACATCATTGACGCGCTAGTCGACGGGGCGAGAAGCGCGCTGTCCGTGGCGGCGGCGACCGCCGCAGCCGGCATCATCGTCGGAGTCGTGACGAAAACCGGCCTTGGATTGAAAATGGCAAACGGCTTGATCGATTTGTCAAACGGCGTTTTGCTGTTGACGCTCTTTTTCACGATGCTGACTTCGCTCATTCTCGGCATGGGTTCGCCAACAACGGCCAACTACGTCATCACTTCGACGATCGCGGCGCCGGCGATCATCGCATCCGGCGTGCCGGAGCTGGCTGCGCATTTGTTCGTGTTTTACTTTGGCATTGTCGCCGACATTACACCGCCGGTGGCGTTGGCGGCGTTTGCGGCCGCCGGCATTTCCGGAGGAAGCCCGCTGCGGACCGGGTTCATCGCCACGAAACTCGCCATTTCGGCGTTTATCATCCCGTACATGTTCGTGCTTTCACCGGCCTTGCTCATGATTGACACGACCGTTCCGTATTTGATTTGGGTCGTATTCTCGGCATTTATCGGCATGCTCGCCATCAGCGCGGGAATGATCGGCTTTTGGTACCGGAAACTCAACATTCTTGAACGCGCCATGGCGGTTGTGACAGGATTGCTGCTGATTTATCCAGAAAAAATCAGCGATATTGTTGGATTGGTCTTATTTGCTGCCATGTTTGCCATTCAATATGTAGCCGGAAGACGGGAACGGACGCAGAAAACGGCGTCATAAAAGTCTGATTTGAACAAACCGAAAGGCAGGCGCTCATCTAGAAGGCTGGTGAAAAACCATGATTTTCGCTCAATCGGTGTTTTCTGTTGTGAGAGAAGAGCTGATTTTAACGGATTTCCGAAAGAAGTCTCCCACCTCAAGGAACGCGAAGGGTGTAACCCAGTGAGTAGGTGGGAGATGAATGTCGGTTGGCGTTAGCCAACGAATAGGATAGAATATGGCTATATAGATGCAATTTAAAGCTTTAACATTTTTCGTCTTTGCCGGTCATTGCATCCGACTGTCGAGTGACCGAACAACGCCGCTTAAAGACCCATGAATGGGTCTGTGAAGCGAGTCGTTGTTCGGTCTTCCGTCACGC
>NZ_JAFWFM010000169.1:0-8590 GCF_017515625.1 Geobacillus sp. | reverse complement strand
TCCACAAAGTCTTGACTGACTCCACCCTCTCCTCTGCATGTTACCGCTGTTTTTAGTTTAGTATAATAATAAATAAAGCGTTTGTCATGTTCCAAGCCGGATTGCTGTCAATGGTTTCAACTTGCAAAATGGCTTGTTTCACGTTAAGATTTAAAGAAGGATAGGGGAGAGAACGGAGGGATCGATGTGACGGACGAATCGATGGGCTATCGCGAAAAGGCGTACGCGCTGCTGCAAGCCGATGCGGAAAAAATTATTCAGCTCATCCGCGTGCAAATGGATCATTTGACGATGCCGCAATGTCCGCTCTATGAGGAAGTGTTGGACACGCAAATGTTCGGCTTGTCGCGGGAAATCGACTTTGCGGTGCGCCTCGGGCTTGTGGAGGCCAAAGACGGAAAGGCGCTCCTTGACCGGCTTGAGCGCGAGCTTTCCGCGTTGCATGAAGCAGTGACAAAAAAGCGCGTACGATAACGATACATGGCAACTCAAACGATTGGCCTGCCGTCGTTTGAGTTTTTCTGTTTTTGGGCAGGAAATCGGCGCGCTGCTGCGAATGATTTATGTACATACGTGCAAACAGGGAAGAGGGACGATGGATCGACAATTATGGAAGAAAGTGTTGAAATGTTACGATTATTCGCTCATGGCCGCGGTCATTATGCTGTCGTTGTTCGGCCTGATTATGGTGTACAGCGCGAGCATGGTGACGGCCGTCATCCGTTTTGAGGTGCCGAGCGACTATTTTTATGAGCGGCAAAAGCATTGGCTCATCGCCGCGCTCGCTGCCTTTGCCATGGTGGCTATTATTCCGTATAAAGTGTGGCGAAAAGAACGATTCGTGAAATTCGTTTTCTTCGCTTCCCCGCTGATGCTGATCGCGGTTGCGTTCCTTGGCCATACGGCCAACAATGCGACAAGCTGGTTTCGCGTTGGGGCGCTTTCCATCCAGCCGGCGGAGCTGGCCAAGCTCGGCCTGATTTTGTACTTGTCGGCGGCGTTTGCCAACAAGCGGAAACGGCTGGCTGAGCCGGTGAAAAGCAATTTATTCCCCATTTACTATACGCTGTTTATTTGTGCGTTGATCGCCATTCAGCCGGACTTCGGCACGGCGTTTATCGTTTTTGTCATCGCGGTGTGCATCATTCTTTCGTCTGGACTGCGCCTTACGTTGCTTTTCAAGCAGCTGCTCTTTTTCGCTTTGATCGCCGTGATGCTGTCGCCGCTTTGGCTTCCGTTCATGGGCAAAAAGATTTTTTCGAGAGAACGGTTGTCGCGCCTTTACATTTTTTTGGATCCGTTTCAATATGCGGATACGGACGGCTATCAGCTCGTCAATTCGTATTTGGCGATCGGGATCGGCGGGCTGAAAGGGCTTGGGCTCGGAAAAGGCATCCAAAAGTACGGCTATTTGCCGGAGTCGCACACCGACTTTATTATGGCCGTCATTGCCGAAGAGCTCGGTTTGTTCGGCGTCATGTTCACGCTTGGGCTATTGGCGTTTATCGTGCTGCGCGGATTGTGGATCGCCCGCCGCTCGACTGATGCGTTCGGCAGCTTGCTCGCCATCGGCATTTCCGTCATGATCGGCTTCCAGACGTTTATTAACGTCGGCGGAGTCGTCGGGCTCATTCCCATCACCGGGGTGCCGCTGCCGCTCGTCAGCTACGGGGGGACATCGCTCGTCCTGATAATGGCCTCGCTCGGCTTACTGGTGAACATTTCGATGTTTACGAAGTATGAACAGCGATACAAAAAAAGCGAAAAACAAGCCGTGAACGCGTCAAAAAAAGGTCTGACTTTCTAGAAAGTGTATTTACAAAACGGCAAAACTTTTATAGTTTAATTTAGAAAGGAGGAGAGACGATGAGGACAAGACGAATTCACAAAGTACTTGTAGCCAACCGCGGGGAGATCGCCATTCGCGTCTTCCGCGCCTGCACGGAGCTCGGCATCCGCACTGTAGCCATTTACTCGAAGGAAGATGTCGGTTCGTACCACCGCTATAAGGCGGATGAAGCGTATTTGGTCGGCGAAGGGAAAAAGCCGATTGAAGCGTATTTGGACATCGAGGGCATCATCGAAATCGCCAAAGCTCACGACGTTGATGCCATCCATCCGGGGTATGGGTTTTTGTCGGAAAATATCCAATTTGCGAAACGGTGCCGCGAGGAAGGGATTATTTTCATCGGCCCAAACGAGGATCACCTCGACATGTTTGGCGACAAGGTAAAAGCGCGCCATGCGGCCATGAAAGTGGGCATTCCGGTCATCCCGGGCAGCGACGGACCGGTCGGCGGCCTTGAGGATGTCGTCCGCTTTGCCGAAACGCACGGATATCCGTTCATCATCAAGGCGGCGCTGGGCGGCGGCGGACGCGGCATGCGCATCGTCCGTTCCAAGTCTGAAGTGAAAGAAGCGTTTGAACGCGCCAAATCAGAGGCGAAGGCGGCATTTGGCAGCGATGACGTCTATGTCGAAAAGCTAATCGAAAAGCCAAAGCACATTGAAGTGCAAATTTTGGGCGACCATGAAGGAAACATTGTCCATCTTTACGAACGTGACTGCTCGGTGCAGCGCCGCCACCAAAAAGTCGTTGAGGTTGCGCCGAGCGTCTCGCTGTCGGACGAGCTGCGCCAGCGCATTTGTGAAGCGGCGGTCAAACTGATGAAAAGCGTCGGCTACGTCAACGCCGGTACGGTTGAGTTCCTTGTCTCAGGCGATGAATTTTATTTCATTGAGGTCAATCCGCGCATCCAAGTCGAGCATACGATCACCGAAATGACCACGGGGATTGACATCGTCCAGTCGCAAATTTTAATCGCCGACGGCTTTTCACTCCACAGCCCGGAAGTCGGCATTCCAAAGCAGGAAGACATCCGCATTAACGGCTATGCGATTCAGTCGCGGGTGACGACTGAGGACCCGCTCAACAACTTTATGCCGGATACGGGAAAAATTATGGCGTACCGCTCAGGCGGCGGTTTTGGCGTGCGCTTGGACGCCGGCAATGCCTTCCAAGGAGCGGTTATTACGCCGTATTACGATTCGCTGCTCGTGAAAGTGTCGACATGGGCGTTGACGTTTGAGCAGGCGGCCAGAAAAATGCTGCGCAACTTGCGCGAATTCCGCATTCGCGGCATTAAAACGAACATCCCGTTTTTGGAAAATGTCGTGCAGCATCCGAAGTTTTTGTCAGGGGAATATGATACATCGTTCATTGACACAACGCCGGAATTGTTTGTGTTTCCGCGTCGGAAAGACCGCGGGACGAAAATGCTCACCTACATCGGCACGGTGACGGTCAACGGCTTCCCTGGAATCGGCAAAAAGAAAAAGCCGGTGTTTGACAAGCCGCGCGTGCCGAAATTGAGCGAAACCGAACCGATCCCGGCCGGAACGAAGCAAATGTTGGACGAACGCGGCGCCGAGGGGCTCATTCGCTGGATTGAAGAACAGCCGCGCGTCCTGCTCACTGATACGACGTTCCGCGACGCCCATCAGTCGCTGTTGGCGACGCGCGTGCGCACGATCGACGTGCTGCGCATCGCCGAACCGACGGCGCGCTTGCTGCCGAATTTGTTCTCGCTTGAGATGTGGGGCGGAGCGACGTTTGATGTGGCGTACCGCTTTTTGAAAGAAGATCCGTGGGATCGGCTGCTCAAGCTGCGCGAGCGCATCCCGAACGTGCTGTTCCAAATGCTGCTTCGTTCGGCCAACGCCGTGGGGTATAAAAACTATCCCGACAACGTCATCCGCGAGTTCGTCGACAAATCAGCGCAAGCCGGCATCGATGTCTTCCGCATTTTTGACAGCTTAAACTGGGTGAAAGGAATGACGGTGGCGATCGATGCCGTCCGGCAAAGTGGTAAAATCGCCGAGGCCGCCATTTGCTACACCGGAGACATTTTGGACCCGAGCCGGCCGAAGTACAACTTGGACTATTACAAGTCGCTCGCCAAAGAGCTCGAGCAAGCCGGAGCGCACATTTTGGGCATTAAAGATATGGCAGGGCTTTTGAAGCCGCAGGCGGCGTACGTACTCATTTCCGCGCTTAAGGAAACGGTCGATATTCCGATCCATTTGCATACGCACGATACGAGCGGCAACGGCATTTACACGTACGCCAAAGCGATTGAAGCGGGTGTGGACATTGTTGATGTCGCCGTCAGCTCGATGGCCGGCTTGACGTCGCAGCCGAGCGCTAATACGCTCTACTATGCGTTGGAAGGAACAGAGCGGGCGCCGGAAGTTGACATTTATGGCTTGGAGCAGTTGGCCCGCTATTGGGAAGATGTGCGCAAGTTTTATCAGGAGTTTGAAAGCGGCATGAACGCCCCGCATACGGAAGTATACATGCACGAGATGCCGGGCGGCCAATACAGCAATTTGCAGCAGCAAGCGAAAGCGGTCGGCCTCGGCGACCGCTGGGATGAAGTGAAAGAAATGTACCGCCGTGTGAACGACTTGTTCGGCGATATCGTCAAAGTGACGCCATCATCGAAAGTCGTCGGCGACATGGCGCTGTATATGGTGCAAAACAACTTGACCGAACAAGACATTTTTGAGCGCGGCGAAACGCTCAACTTCCCGGATTCGGTCGTCGAGTTTTTCGAAGGCTATTTAGGCCAGCCGCACGGCGGATTTCCGAAAGAGCTGCAGCGCATCATTTTGAAAGGGCGCGAACCGATCACCGTCCGCCCGGGTGAGCTGCTTGAGCCGGTTGACTTCGAGCAAATCAAGCGGGAGCTGCATGACAAGCTCGGCCGCGAAGTGACCGACTTTGACGCCATTGCCTATGCGCTTTATCCGAAAGTGTTTTTAGAATATGCGGACACGGTCGAAAAATACGGCGATATTTCCGTGCTCGATACACCGACGTTCCTGTACGGCATGCGCCTCGGCGAGGAAATTGAAGTGGAGATTGAACGCGGCAAAACGCTCATCGTCAAGCTCGTGTCGATCGGCCAACCGCAGGCCGATGGCACGCGCGTCGTCTACTTCGAGCTGAACGGCCAGCCGCGCGAAGTCATCATCCGCGATGAGAGCATCAAAGCGGCCGTTGCTGAGCGCATCAAGGCCGACCGGACGAATCCGAACCATATTGCGGCGACGATGCCGGGTACGGTTGTGAAAGTGCTTGTCGAAAAAGGGGAGAAAGTGGATAAAGGCGACCATTTGATGGTCACAGAAGCGATGAAAATGGAAACGACGGTGCAGGCGCCGTTTGCTGGAATTGTCAAAGACATTTACGTCAAAAGCGGCGATGCCATTCAGGCGGGCGACTTGCTGATTGAGCTATCCAAATAATGAAAAAGGGATGTCCGCGTTTTTGTGGGCATCCCTTTTTCTCTGCAGCGGATTACCGCCATTTCAGCACGGTTGGCGCTGTTTCCTCGGGCGGGTGAGCCATCGTTTTTCCCGGCGCACGGCGGGTGCGCAGCGCCAAGAGTAGCAAGTAGCTGAGCACGCCGAACAGGCAGGAGATAAAAAACGCGTGCGCCAGAGCCACGTATAAGTTCAACTGAGTGAACACAACGAGCGCCCCAGTTGTCATCTGGGCGAGGACGAGAAAAAGAGCAATGATCCATCCATAGTAGATAACCGGTTGGCTTCGGTAATGACGGATGGCGTGCAGCGCCGCGATGGCGATCCAGATGACGATCAGCCCCGCCGCCAGCCGATGGCCCATTTGCACCCATTCGTGAAACTGCACCGGGAAAGGACGCGTTTTCGCGCACAGCGGCCAGCTTGGACAGGCGAGGCTGGCGTTCGTATGGCGGACGAGCGCCCCGGTATAGACGACAATGTACGAGTAAATAATGATCCCGTAAATATGAACGCGCATCGGCCTGTCAAGCGTAAGCGAGACGGCGGAAAACGTTTTGTCCGCTTCAAAAATGAGCAGCGTCAACAGCAGCACAGCGGCAAATGAGATGAGCGAAATGCCGAAATGCAGGGCCAACACAAAATCGGACTGCCCCCAGACGACCGCGGCGGCGCCGATTAATCCTTGCAGGACGAGAAAAACGAATGAGACGACTGCCAAAAACTTTGTCTCCCGCATATGGCCGATGACCCGCCATGCCCAAACGGAAAGAATGAGCACCATGATGCCGGCAAGCCCGGAGACAAGGCGATGGCTCAGCTCAATGACCAGTTCAGGCGTAATGTCATCCGGCACCCACTGGCCGTTGCACAGCGGCCATGATCGGCCGCACCCCATGCCGGAGCCGGTTTTCGTCACGAGCGCTCCGCCGATCAGCACAAACAGCATGACCACGGTTGTCGCGGCCGCAAACCATTTTAATGAACGTTGCAAAATCTTCACCTTCTTGTATTGAGGAATTATGATTTTGTCCATATTTAGTAAAAAGTGGTGCAGTTGATAACGGCCAACGATGTTCCAAACCAAATCTAGTTTGCTATAATAATCGTAATTGAAAGGGCGAATAGGTTGACACATGTTAAACATCAATCATCACATCCCCCCACTGAATAACTAAAGGATCATGGGTGGCAACAATCATGATAGTCTGGTCGTTAATCAAACGATCCAATACCTGATATAAAATTGCTGTCGCAGTATCGTGATCTAATGCAGCTGTTGGCTCATCAATCAAAATAATGCGTGGTTTCTTTAGTATTAAGCGGGCTATTGCAACACGTTGTTGCTCACCACCAGATAATTCATAGACATGCTTTTTCAAATAGGCTTTAGATAAGTCCACAGCCTCTAATGCCTGTCTCATCTCTTGCGTATCTTGCTTTTGAATACGATGTCGAAAAACAAGCGCCAAATTATCAAAAACTGTTTGATCTTCTAACAACGCATAATTTTGAAATAGATAGCCCAAATAGTCTCGATAATACTGACTTTTTTTGATTGTTTTCAGATTACCATCATCATACGTTATGATGCCATGATAATCGTCATCAAAACGTGCAATCATATTCAAAATTGTTGATTTCCCCGCTCCAGAGCGCCCGCGTAAAATATATTTCATACCAGGTTGAAACGCAACTGATAAATTATCAATAATCTGATGTTTGCCAAACCGCTTACTCACATTTTTCAAAACTAGCGTCATAACTCTCCCTTAAGTATTAAATAACTTTGCCTTTCATTCCACATAATGCGGTACGTGAAAAACAATAACAGACAACTCATGACAAAAACAACGGTTATCAAGACGCTAGGCTTTGAAATTGCGTACAGGATGCCTGGTAACAACGCACACGATAGCATGAGATAAATGTGACGATACCGATTAATAAATGATATCCCATAAACTTGTTTTACAAACAATGAACGACGATAAGCCATAAATATGATGTAAATCGTAAACAAACCACACAATAACACCACTAAAATTGCCAGTATCAAACTACCCAATAAAACATTTTTACGCAGTAGGTAGGTTTGTTTCAAGGTTGCTCGCAGCTTGTTCGTACTACTAACGTCTTGAATAGTCGGCCCTAAAACCGTCATAACTTGGTTCTTATTTTCCTCAGAAGCCAAGTTAACCATCACGTTGCGTTGTGACAACCACGGTAACAAATTTTGCACAATCGATTGACTTGGTCTTTCTTTCGCAACTGTCTCACTGTTATCTAAATGCGCTAATGCATCACGCTGTACAGCATGAAAATTTATCACCAGTATATGTTTTGGTTTTTGGTAGGCAAATGACTGTTCCTGCGTTGCATTAAGAAAAACATAGGTTGACGTCGGTTGTATTTTCTTGATCACGATATTTTCGGTATCAATGCCATTCGGTATTGCATAATTTTGCTGTATTTGTGTCGTCGATAAATTTTCTGTCGTCAATAACGTTACGGGTCCATGAAAATCATCTGCTGTTAACTGTCTTCCGGTAACTGATCGTACCTGTTGATACTTAAAATAAGTGGGATTTACATAAATATCACGTGCGTAAGGTTGGTCGCGTCCCAAGGTTATTTTTGGTCCTTGGAATGGTGCAAACATGCTCATTAACAGTTGTGATTCATCTATCTGATTCAGCAATAAGTGACTCGTTTTTATCTGCACATCATCTTGTTTGGACATTGTGTGCATGGTTAAAACTGAAAAATGAGCTATTTGCTCCCACTTTTGTTGCCCTTGTCGCATTAAATTAATTTGTCGATTCTCTTTTTACGCCAAATCTAATGTTGTCACAAAATTCATAAATGTGAGTGCCAAAATGATACAAGATACGATTGGGATCAAGATTTGCTTCCCACGTCCTTTCAGAAGCGCTACGAGTTGCCCACGATTGAACAAAATCGTTAAGATAAGCGTACTAACAGCAACAGCACCAAAAAATAGTAACAATATTACGTTAACGATGATTAATTCATAAGTGAGCATCTCCGGTAACAATAACCATAAAACGCCAACAACAATAGGCAGCCCAACGAGATAAGTATAAACATAGACTTTTATGTTAGACCACCAAATCGTCAATACGGCAGTCCCCTTGGTTTGTCCCTTTAAAAGTTGTTGTATCACAAATTGCCGTCGTTGTTTAAAAACAATGAAACTATTCAGTATCACAATGACTAAGAGTATCATCACTAACAAGAC
>NZ_JAFWFM010000168.1:0-21011 GCF_017515625.1 Geobacillus sp. | reverse complement strand
CGGAACGCCTTTGTCCGCATCTTCGGCGAACAGCTCTTCGATGCGGTGGATCGCTTTTTTGCGCGTGCGGATTTTTTCAAACGGCACGATCACTTTGTTTTCAAAGCGAAGAAGCGGCTTGATTTGCAAGAGGCCGCCGATGAACGCCTGCGCGCCAGTGAGCCGTCCGCCGCGCTGCAGGTGGGACAAGTCGTCGACCATAAAATAGGCGCGCAACGTCCGCTTCATCTCATCAAGACGGGCGAGAATCTCCTCCGGCATTTTCCCCGCCTTCGCCATCTCAGCAGCTTCGATGGCGTAAAACCCTTGCGCCATGCAGCTGATCTCGGAATCGTAAGCGTAAACGCGCAACCCTTCGACCATCGTCCCCGCCGTCACCGCTCCTTGGTAGGTGCCGCTGATGCCGCTTGAAAGGTGGATGCTGATGACAGCGTCGTACCCTTCCTCACGAATGGCAGTGAACAAGTTGACAAATTCGCCGACTGAGGGCTGCGATGTCGTCGGCAGCTTAGGACTCTGCTTGATTTTGACAAAAAATTCATCCGCCGTCATATCGATCTCTTCGCGATATGTTTCGTCCCCAAAAATGACGCTGAGCGGAATCATCCGGATGCCGAGCCGCTCGCGCACGTCTTTCGGCAAATAAGCCGTGCTATCGGTGACAATCGCAATTTTCACAGATGCCATTCCTTCCTGATTCAGCATTTTCTGCCATTATACCAAAAAGACTCGTTGTCCACCACCGCTCGATGCATGAGGAGGCAAAGAACGCGGGCAGACCGTGAAGCGGAACATCGTTGATCCTCATGCAACGCTTTGCCCAAGCCGCTCCTTCGCCGCCAAACGGCGCATCGATGCCACAGGAAGCCGCTTCGATCGTCAACGCACCGCTGCAAAGACTGGCGAGAGCCCCCGTTCCGTTCAGCGCACCTCCACCCAGCCGTTTTTGATCGCGACCACAACGGCTTGCGTCCGATCATTGACGTTTAACTTTTGCAAGATGCTGCTGACGTGGTTTTTCACTGTTTTTTCGCTAATGTACAGCGCTTCGCCGATGGCGCGGTTGCTTTTGCCGTCGGCCAACAGCTGCAGCACTTCGCACTCGCGCCGCGTCAATAAATGCAGCGGACGACGCACTTCTTGTTTGACCACCACGCCGCCTTTTTCCGACGTCAAGCGGCGGTATTCGCGAATCAAGTTGTGCGTCACTTTCGGATGCAAATACGATCCGCCTTCCGCGACGATTCTCACCGCCTCAATGAGCGTATCGGCATCCATCTCCTTCAGCAAATACCCCGTCGCCCCCATCTGCAAAGCGCGCATCACATAGTGTTCATCGTCATGGATCGACAACACGACGACTTTCGTATCAGGGTAAGCTTCGATCAGCTGTTTCGTCGCCTCCACGCCGTTGATGTCCGGCATATTGATGTCCATCAGCACCAAATCGGGGCGGTATGTTTCGACGATCGAAAGCACTTCGCTTCCGTCGCTTCCTTCCGCCACGACTTCAAAATCGCCCTCAAATTCCAAAATGCGCTTGATGCCCTCGCGAAACAGCTGGTGATCGTCGATAATCGCGATGCGTGTTTTCATCGTTTCCTCTCCTCCTTGTTCGTTTCGTCAGTCGAACGGTCGAGCGGAACGCGAATGAACACGGTCGTTCCGCTGCCAATCTTTGAGCGGATGTCGAGCGTGCCGCCGAGCAGCTCCACCCGCTCCCGCATGCCAATCAAGCCGAACGCATTTTCTTTTTTGACCAATGGATCAAATCCTTTGCCATCGTCTTTGACACTGACAAGCAGATGGTGGCACGTCACTTCCATTTTGACGTCGATGTGGCGCGCTTCGGCATGCTTTAAGGCATTTTGCACCGATTCTTGGACAAGGCGAAACACGGCCGCCTCCATCCGCGACGGCAGCCGAATTTCTTCGCCGATATGTACAAAGGAAATATGGACTCCGTTATTATATTCTTCGGTCGTTTGCAAGTATTTTTTTAGCGTCGGAACCAATCCTAAATCATCAAGCGCCATCGGCCGCAAATCGTAAATGATGCGGCGCACTTCGGACAAAGCCGAATGCACCATTTTGCGAAAATCACGAATCTCGGCGATCGCCGCCTCTGTCCCTCGCTCTTTGATCACCTTTTCGACGAGATCCGATCGAAGCAGGACATGCGCAAGCAGCTGCGCCGGGCCGTCATGGATTTCCCGCGACAGCCGCCGCCGCTCTTCTTCCTGGGCTTCGGTGATTTTCAGCCCAAATTCCTGCTTTTGCTTCGCTCCTTCAATAAGCTCGCCGACCTGGCGGAAATCGCTGTTTAAGTAGTGGAGCACGACCGTAATTTGTCCAACTAAATAATCGGCGCGTTCTGTAATTTGCGCAAGGCTCGCCAATCTCCGCTCGAGCTCGTCGCGGCGCAGCCGCAGCTGTTTCTCCCGCTCGCGCACCATCGTCAGCTTTATATGCAGCTCGTGCGCCGCTTCATACGCCTCGCGAATATCTTGCTCCGAGTAGGTCGAAAAGTTTTGGCTCACTTCCGACAGGCGGCGGCGCGCCCGGCGCGCCTCCATTTCGAGCCGGTCCGCTTCTTCGATCGCCTGCACGGTCAGCCGCTTCACCTCCTCGAGTTCACGAAGCAAATGGTCGTGCTCTTGACGCGACTGCTCCCCGATGCGGAAAATTTCGTCTTTGCTATGTTGAACGGTGTCAATCATTTTTTTGACAATCCGATCTAACTGCTTTACGTCCCACTGTTTTGCCTTAGCCATTTGCCAACCTCCAACAGCGCTGCCAAGCGGTGCGCATGGGCGCCAGCAAAATTTGTTTGAAGGAAAAAAGTTGTCGATTTATAATAATAAAAGCATGCTCTATTTTTAGTTTACCATAATGAGAGTAGAGCGCTAGCCGTTCTTGCAAAAATAAACAAATAAACCGTTTGCACGATGTTGATCGTTGAGGTGTTTCGTTTTGTTACAAAAATATTACACGGTTAAAGGATACGGTGAACACGAAATCGTAATTGAAAAATCACGGTTTATCTGCTATGTCAACCGCGCGGAAACGGAAGAAGAGGCTATCGCCTTTATTCAACAGATCAAGAAGAAGCATTGGGATGCCACCCACAACTGCTCCGCCTATTTGATTGGGGAGCATGACCAAATCCAAATAGCGAACGATGACGGTGAGCCGAGCGGCACCGCAGGGGTGCCGATGCTTGAAGTGCTGAAGAAAAAAGGATTGAAAGACACCGTCGCCGTCGTCACCCGCTACTTCGGCGGCATCAAGCTCGGTGCGGGCGGCTTGGTGCGTGCATACAGCCGCGCCGTCTCAGAAGGCCTGAACGCCGCAGGCATCGTCGAACGCCGGCTCATGCGCGTCATGCAGGTGACGATTGACTATTCGTGGCTTGGGAAGGTGGAAAATGAGCTGCGCTCTCCCGTATATACTATTAAAAATATCCAATATGCCGACCGCGTCACGTTTGATGTTCTCGTTCCCGAGGACAGCCAGTCTTCGTTCGGCGAGTGGATGACCGAACTGACAAACGGAAGGGCGGACATTCAGGCGGGAGCGATGGAGTATGCCGAACGGTTGCTTCCGTCTTCCTAAAACGAAACTGGAAAGGAAAGAAGGGTTAAACGATGAATCATACAAGAAAAACGGTGAAAAAGCGAAAGAAAAAAAAGCGGCTCCGCCGATTATTTTTGCTCGTGTTTCTTCTTTTGCTCGGGGGTGTCGGCGCCTTTGGCTACAATATTTACTCCGAGACGAAACAGGCGTCAAGCAAAATGTATCAAGCGCTTGATCAGCCGGCAAGAAACATTGAGATGCGCAAAGACCCATTTACCGTTCTGTTAGTCGGAGTGGAAAACCAGTACCACGACGAGGAGGGGCGGTCTGATGTCGTCATGCTTTTGACCGTCAATCCGAAGACGAACAAAGTGTATTTGTTGAGCATTCCCCGCGACACGCGCGTTTACATCCCGAGCGAAGGGCGGAAAGACAAAATCACCCATTCTTACAGTCAAGGCGGCATTCAATCGACCATTGCAGCCGTCAATGAGCTGATCGATGTACCGATTGACTATTACGTGACAACCGATTTTGACGGGTTCCAGAAAATTGTCGATTCCTTAGGCGGCGTCACGGTGGATGTTCCGTTCACATTCAAAGCCCAACTGACCGGCTCCCTCAAATGGCATACGTTCCATAAAGGCAAACAAGAGTTGAATGGCAATGAAGCGCTCGCCTATGTGCGCATGAGAAAATCGGACCCCCGCGGCGATCTTGGGCGGAATGAACGGCAGAAACAAGTCATTCGTGCCATTATTGACAAAAGCACATCCATCACCTCGCTGCCGAAGCTGGATGACATCATCGCCGATTTAGGGGATCACGTGCGGACGAACATCCCTCCGGCCGATTTGTTATCGTTCATCTATGTCTATCAAAAAATGAAAAACGCGGATGTAGAAAATTTGCATTTGAAAGGATACGACGAAACAATCAACGGCGTGTACTACTACATCCCCGACGAGCAATCGGTCAGCTCAATCAATAAAACGCTGCGGCAAGCGCTCGAGACGTCCAACGCCTCCCTCACGCGCAGCAATTCACCATCCACACAAAACCAAAATTAACGATCACAAAGAAGGTGCTCCCAAAAGCAATGGGGCGCCTTTTTCCATTTACAGCGTATATCATGCCGCAATGATGATGAAAGAACACAACTTTTCATGTCCTCTGTTTTTTTCTCTTTTTCAACAAAACTTTTCATTTTTTCTCATAATAGGACTGAATTCGGGTTGGATAAAACGGCAAAATTCGCTATGATAGTATAGAAAACGCAAACTTGAGAAAAAAGGGGGGGATCGAATCCTTGAAAAAAACACTTCTTTCCGTCTTGTTGGCGACTTGCCCGCTGTGGCCGTCGGCCGCCTTGGCCGCCGATGGAAGTCCGTCCTCATCCTCACCGACACTCATGGTCGCGGAGCATAACGCTTTGCTGAGGAGAGGAGCGACGGATTCCTATCAAATCGTCGAATCCATTTCCGCTGGCCAACAAGTGAAAGTCATAGACGAGTTTCAAAATGCCTATGGTGAAACGTGGTACCGCATCGAGTACGGAGGCGTCACCGGCTGGACGCGCGCGGACAGCTTTTCTAACCAACCGCCTTCCATGCTCGTCGGAAAGCGTGCGGTGATCGCCGCCAACGACATCGCGATGCGCAAGGGGGCATCCCCTTACTATCCGGTCGTCAAAACACTGTCTAACGGCGATGTCGTCTCCATCATTGCCGAGTTCACCAATTCGCTCGGGGAACAGTATGTGTGTGTGGAGTGGGCGGGAGTCAAAGGATGGGTGAAAACGGAACAGATCTACATACCCAAACAGCTTCCGACACTTTTGCCGACATTCATGAACGTTGTGCAGTCCTCCCCGGTTCGCCGCGGGGCGAGCGTCCATTACCGCGCCGTCGCCACAGTGTCACGCGGTCAATCTGTCAAAGTGATCGATTTGTTCGTCACAAATGGTCAGGAACTTTGGTGCCGCGTTGATCTCGGACATGTCCGGGGATGGGTGTCGGAAAAAGTGTTGACGATGTCATCAACCATGTCGGTTCCAAGCGGTGTCTCGGATACGTCCAGCGTCTCAGGCCAGCCGCTGACGGTCAGCGTTTCGGTCGCCAATGTGCGGCAAGCTCCATCTTTAAAAGCAAAAGTCGTCACCCAACTGAAAAAAGGAACCAAACTGAACAGCCTGTCAAGCGCCAAAGATGCGTCGGGAGCGCTTTGGTACAAAGTGCTCCTCAATGGAAAAACGCTCGGCTGGGTGCACGAGACGGTCGTAACCAAATCCTACCTTTCCCCACCAGCCAGCCAGGGGATGCAAAAGCAGGTGACAACCGCTAATGCGGCGCTGTTTGCCGAACCTTCGTTGAGCGCCGCCGTCATCGAGCGGATTGCGAAAAACCGAACGGTCACGGTTTTGAAGACGACAGAAGCATCTCCGTTCGACTGGGTGCAAGTCACCTCTGCATCGGGGAAAACGGGATGGATGCCGGTGTTTGAAGTAAAAGCCCCATCCTACGTATACGTCAAACAGGCGGGCACTCCGCTGCGCCGAGGTACATCTTCGAACTATCAATCGTTGAAGGCGTTGGCAGCGAATGAGCGGCTTGCTGTCCTTTACGAATATCATGGATGGCTGAATGTCGAAACATCCAATGGCGTCCGCGGATGGGTGGAGGAATCAAGCACCTCTACCGTCGCCTTAAATAGTCTCGTTGAACCGACTTTTTCGACCATCAACGACAATGCCTATTTGATGTGGAAAAAAACGTCTAATTTCCGCGTCTCCTATTCGTTGTTGCCGGGCAATCGTCTGAAAATCACCGGCTCGTTTTCCTACGCTGAAGTCCCGTCGACCGATATTCCAGGCATACAAACCGTGGAATGGACCGGCAGCAGCCTGCTCATCACCTTTGAACCGGGGTACACGTTCACCCTTCGCCATTACAGCGACCGATTGGCGCTGAAAATTCTCGAGACCGGACTCAAGGGCAAAAAAATCATCATTGACGCAGGGCATGGGGCGCACGACACCGGGGCGATCGGCCCTGGCGGCACGCGGGAAAAAGATATTACTCTCGACACCGCCTTATTGCTAAAAGAAGAATTGGAGCGGGCCGGAGCGATCGTGAAATTGACGCGAAGCACCGACATCTTTTTGGAGCTGTCTGAACGGACATGGATCGCCAACAGTTCCGACTACGACGCCTTTATCAGCATTCACGCCGACTCATACTCGCGGACATCTCGCGGAACGACAACGTACTACAACGTATCGAGCAACTTCAATGGGCCAAAAAGCGAGCAGTTGGCCGCCATCGTGCAAAAACATCTTGTCCAACAGCTCGGAACATATGACCGCGGCCATAAAACGCAAAACTTTTACGTCAACCGGAAAAACGAGCTGCCGAGCATTCTCGTTGAGCTCGCCTTCATCTCCAATCCAAATGAAGAGGCGCAGCTCAAAACGAAAGCGTTCCGCCAAAAAGCGGCCGTCGGCATTCGCGAAGGACTGGAAGAGTATTTCAGCCAATTCTAGTTTGTTCGCGTTCGGAGAATAATAGCATGAGAAGGCCGGTAATGCAACGGATTGCAAAGCTTTACGACGGAGTTCGTCAAACTGAGAAACATGGCAGCATCGCGTTTTCATTCCTTGCGATTCCTCATGAACCGAGCGAATCCGTTGTTTTTCACCGGCCTTTTAGGAAAGCTATTATTCTCCTTTCTTTCCATATCCAAAAACGGGGGAGATGAACATGATGAAACGAAAAGCCAAATGGGCCGTTGCTGCCAGCCTGGCGGTCGGAATGACGGCAGGCGCCCTCTTGTTTACGCCATCGGCGATGAAAGCATCAGAAGAAGTCGTGTTAGCGAGCGTCGACTGGGTGACTTCCCAGCTCAACCCGATGAAAAACGACATTGCCAACCTGAAAGCACAACTGGCCGCCCAGCAACAACAAATTCAACAACTTCAACAACAACTTGCTAGCAAACCCGCTTCGCCTTCTTTGCCTTCTGTCGTCTATGTAGTGAAAAACAATGCGGCCGTCCGCAGCGGAGCGTCAACGAGCTACCGCGTCATCACTTATAAACAGGCAGGGGCTTCACTGCAAGTGGTCGGGGCGCACCTTACTTCCCAAGGATTGTGGTACAACATCATCCTCTCCTCATCGTTGAAAGGTTGGATTTATTCCGGCGATGTCTCGACATCCGCCGTCAGCAGCATCAGCACCAAGCACGTCATCGCCACGGCCGCGGTCAATATTCGAAAAGGAGCGACGACTTCTTATCCGATTATTGCGACCGTTCCAAAAGGGACAGAGATGGTCTATATTCAGCCGTTTACCAACAGCAAAGGGGAGAAATGGTACAACGTGCAACTGTCTGATGGGCGTCAGGGTTGGATGGCCGCTGAATTTGGTGAGGTGAAGTAGACGGTGAAAAAATTGGCGTGGTTGGCCGTCGGCCTGTTTTTGCTCATCGTCTCTCCTTCCGCGTCGAACGCCGCTGGGGTGAAAACGTACAACAATACCGTGCAAGTCCTTTTATATAAAGGGACATCGGTGACAGTCGCCGTCGAAGGAAACTATCAAATCGTCAATAAAGAGACGTTGACGATCACCCCGCTGCCAAGCGGGACAAATCTGACATTTCAGTCTTCCTCTTCGACCGTGTTTGTCACGTACAATGGAAAGACGGATTTTTCAAGCACCGGATTTACCATTCAAGAAACGATCGGCGCGGCGCCGTTGTCGCTTGTCAAGGTGAACCAAACGCGGTATCGGGGAAGCGTCGACATTCGCCTGCAAAACAGCGCCTTGTATGCTGTCAATATTTTAGATATGGAAGATTATTTAAAAGGAGTCGTGCCGAGCGAGATGCCTGCCTCTTGGCCGCTTGAGGCGCTGAAGGCGCAAGCCATTGCGGCCCGAAACTATGCCTATAAACATAAAACAAGTTTGACGACCAATCCAAACACACAGACGTATAAAGGATATGATGGAGAATCTCCACGATCGAACGCGGCAGTGGATGCAACAAGAGGATGGTATCTGAAATATAATGGCAGTATCATTGAAACGTATTACCACTCGACAAGCGGCGGCAGAACCGCCAATGTAAGCGACGTCTGGAACTCGTCGCAAACCGCCTACCCATATTTGGCGAGCGTCGATGACCCGTATGAATCATCGCCGTACAGCCGATGGTCATTCACCTTCTCCCCAGCTGTGCTGTTGCGTTCGTTCGGGTTCAACGATCCATCGGTTGTTTTATACGACGTCTCGATCGCCAAAACCGGCGCGAACGGAGAAGTGGGGGCCGTCACGATTGAAACCTCGGCAGGCGAAAAAACGGTGAAAGGCAATGAAGCGATCATCCGCAAACTGTTCCCGCTAGACGGCAATCAATTTTACGGCATCTTGCCGTCCAACTGGTTTGACATTCAAGTGCAAAAAAGCGGCCCATCCGTGTCGATTCAAACGGCCAGCGGCAACATCGCCGCCTCTTCCTTGTCATCTTACTCCGTCCAAACAGGGAGCGGAACCGTTTCGCTCGCCGGCGTCGAAGGAATCAAGGTGCAAACAACGGATGGCATCGTGCCGCTTTCCGCCTCGCCGTCAGGGGTTAGCTCGATCACTGTCACGGGAAAAGGATGGGGGCACCGGATCGGCATGAGCCAATACGGAGCAAAAGCATTTGCCGAGCGCGGATGGACGGCAGAGCAAATTTTAGAACACTACTTCCCCGGTGCTGAAGTCTCGTTCTAGCGACAGAGTCCATGATGTCATACGGGATTTTGCTCTCCACCTCGGCATCACACGGGAACAAAAAAGGGCGTCCTTCTTTGTGAGCGGAACGCCCTTTCTTCTTTTTCTATTTTTCTGTCCATCTGACGGATTCGCGTTTTGTTTCATCGCCAAGGGCGTGAAGCAAATCGTCGACAATGCGAATCCATGAGTATTGCTCCACCGCCAACTTGCGCCCATTTTCCGCCATCTTTTCGTATTCCTCGCTCGGAAGGCAAAGCAACTCGAGAACCGCGGCAGCGATCTGTTCAGGATTTTCTGGAGGAGCGATTTTTCCGCAATGGTATGTTTCTAAAATCTCGGCGCTCTCCCCTTCGCCGCAATACAGCACCGGGGTTCCGGTGGCGATCGCCGGGAAAATTTTCGACGGCCTTGCCCCTTTAAACAAATCGATGTTGCGCAGCGAAACGATGCTGTAATCGGTGATGGAGAAAATCTCCGGCATCTTCTCAACCGGAACGGATCCGTAAAACGTCACATTGTCAAGGCCGAGCTCTTCTTTTAACGCCATCAGCTTTTCTCGCTCTTGGCCATCGCCGACAAACAGGAAATGCGCCCGTTCATCTTTTGCTTTGACGATGGCCGCCGCCCGCAGCACCGAATCGAGCCCTTGGGCGTATCCCATCGTTCCGGCGTACGTAAACACCACTTTTCCTTCGAGCCCTAATTCCGCAAGCAACTCTTTGTTTTTCGGCAGCGGGCGAAACACATCCGTGTTGACGCCGTTCGGCAATAAAAAGACATCCTCGGGCGCCTTTCCTTGTTCAATCATATAATCGCGAATGCCTTCTGTCGCGGCAGCGATTTTCCAAGCCTTCCGGTATAAAAACAGCTCGAGCCACCTCGCCATTCGGATGAACAGCCGATTTTTCAAAATGCCGAGCTCAACGGCCGATTCCGGCCAAATGTCAGCGACGTTGAAGACAAACTTCGCCCGTTTCAACTTCGCGCCCACGTACCCGGTGATCCCTAAAAACAACGGCGGGGAATTGCAAATGATCACATCCGTCGGCTTCGCTTTCACAAGCAGCGAATAAAACGAGCTGAACGTAAACGAAAAATACGAAGCGAGTCGCTTCCAAAAGCTCCCCTTTGGCGACGGATAAATCCATGTCCGATGAACGGGAATGCCCTCCCATTGTTCGAACAAATAAAACAGGCCGCGGTATGGCTTGGGGATGACGCCGTGCGGATGATGCGGGAATGCCGTAAGCACTTCCACTTGATGCCCCCGTTTGATCAGCTCTTTGCTCACCTCATACACACGAATTTGCGGTGCGCCCGTTTCCGGCGGGAAGTGTTGGCATAGGTAAATGATCCTCATCGTCCGCTCCACACCACTTTCCCCCAAAATCGCAAACGAACGTTCCATTTCGAGCGCCAAGAGGCGAGCGCAAACGAGGCGTGGAAAAAGGGCAACGCCCCCCTGGCATCGTTCCGCTGTCCTTGGATGTATAGTCGTTGCCGTAAGCCAACGGCCATCACGAGCTTGCCAACGGAAAGCCGCCGGCTTCGCGTCCTAGCCGCCGCTTTCGGCAACAAACGAGCACCAACCGCGGCGGCTGATATGACGGCTTTGTTCCTCATCGACTCCCTCCACCGCCTTTCAACGTTTGTTCATACAATCGGATCATGCGCATCGCATTTTCCGTCCAATCGTAATGTTCATGAACATGGTTGACGCCGTTTTCCCCCATTCGTTGCCGCAGCCTCTCATCAAGCAACAGCCGTTCGAACGCCTCCGCTAGCTTTTCCGGACTGTTTTTCGGCACAATCAACCCCGTTGTTCCCTCACGGACGACTTCCGGCAATCCACCGACGTTGGAGACGACAACGGGAACGCCGCACGCCATCGCCTCGACGGCGGCAACGCCAAAACTTTCGCTGTCTTCAGTCGAAGGCACGGCGAAAATATCCATTTGATTGATGTACAGTGGCACTTGTTCGTTCGGAACTTTGCCGACAAACGTCGTCACGGATTGGATGCCGAGGCGGGCGCACAGCTCCTCGTATTCACTTCGCTGCGGCCCATCGCCGACGATCAACAGCTCCGTTTGTGGATGCCGCTCGTGCACAACGGCAAACGCTCGAATCAAATCAGCGATCCCGTACTTGTCCGAAAGAGCTTTCACTGTGCCGATCGTCACGGTCCGTTTCGGCTGTTTCGGCAATGGTTTGAAGCGGGCGACATCCACCCCAAACGGCGTCACCTCGATCGGTTTGTCCGTATACTTTCCGGTTTCTTTCGCCATCACATGACTTGTCGAACAAATGACATCCGCTCGCTGCAATGTATATTCAAGCATCCGTCGGTTCCAGCGATTGGCATTCGGAAACTGATACACGTCGCGTCCCCAGACGGAGACGTAAAACGGATGATACGAAGCAAGCGCCCCGATCAACCCGTAGCTGGAGGCATAATGGGCGTGCAAAATATCTGGTCGAAACGAAGCGAGCAGCCGCTTTAATGAAAAGACAGTGGAAAAATACGACAACTTCCCCGGCAGCCATTTCGGCAGCACGACTGTCTCGACTTCTTTCGCTTGCTCCGGCCCGTAATGGTCTTTAAACGTCACGACTTTCACATCGATGCCTTGCGTTTGGTAAAAGCGGGCCCACTTATGCGTATGGATCGATTTGCTTGGAGCCAATAAGGCGACTTTCATCGGAGGCCCCCCACCAACGTTTCTTTCACCTTTTCCACTCTCGCTTCCCATGAATGTTTCGCCATAAACGTCCGCGCAATGCGCAAGCGGCACTCCTCGAGCATGTCCGCCATCTTGGCGATCGCTTCTGCCATCGACGACGGGTTGTCGTCGCAAATGACGCCATACCCATCCGCTTCAATCAATCGCTTTTGCGCCGAGCAAGCGGTGGCGACAATCGGCAGGCCGCTCGACAGATAGTCGACCAGTTTGACGGGAACGGAAAAATCATTATACTCGCTCCGCCGCCGCGGGATGAAGGCGAAATCCATCTCCGCATACAAACGGTCGAGCGCTTCGCCGCTGACGTGCTCGACGCGCACTTGCAAGGCGGCAAGCTCTTCTTTCACCGCAAGCGGCTGCCGCTCGTACTCGTCTTTTCGGCAGACGACGGTGAGCGAAACAAGCGGCTTGCGGCGGTTTGCTAAGCGAATCGCCTCAAGCAGGAGCAAAAGCCCATAGTCAGCATTGTTGATGCCGCCAACATAAATGGCATTCAGCGGCTGTTTCGCCGTCCCGAACCGCTGAAACGGCTTTTGCTTCCCACCCGGCGGCAAATCGACCATCGGGCGGCGGATCGCGACATATGTTCCCATTTCGAGACTCGGCAAAAAGATGACATCGCAGTACCGCTCGTAAAACCGTTCTTCCCAACGGTACATCATTTGCATGGCCGCTTTTTTCCAACCGCGGAGCGGATACAAATCAGGAAACTTCCAATAGACGTCGCGGTAAAAGACGCCAATGGGAACGTTGCGGCCTTTCAGGTAGCGGAGCACATCCCGATCGACGAACGGACGTTGCGGCCGGTGTCCTGGGTCCGTGAGCCAAAGCGGAATCGTCTGGTTTTCCATATAACAAAACCAGACATCATCGAGCTTGCCTTGGCTGCGGAGCTCTTGAAATTGCTTCTCCCGCTCGGCTGACGTGCCGGCGATCAGAAGAACGTCCACTCCCTCTTTCGCTCCCCAGCGCAAAAACGCCTGATGCATTTCATACGGCCGCAGCTTTGACCCGCTGTTTCGTTCCGCGACGAGTGAAAACGGGTAATAAATCAATACGGTTTTCATCATTCATCCCTCATCCGTGATTCGCCTTTTCGCTGCAAACCATGCCCGTAAATCCCCCTGCACCCGCAGCCACAACGCCATTCCGCCAAACAATGCCACGAGCAGCACCCAGGTCGGATTGAACAAAAAATCGGTGAACCCACCGACGAGCGTGCGGGGGATGTTAATGGAAAAATAAACGAACAAACTTAAAAACAAAGGATTTTTTGGCAGCCGTAGAAACCCAATATACAACAGCTGCGTCACGACACCGACATACAGCGTGCCGATGACGATCCCCACATAACCGAAATTGGCATACGCCTCAGCAACAAAAAGGGTGTTCAACACTCCCCCTGTCCCGTCTTCAATCCGCTCTGGGAACACGTGCGCCATCACGAGGCGGGCGGAGCGGACATTCTCGACGTCAAACAACCCTGTTAAAATCGAGGGCAAGCTTTTTCCATAAAGAAATGGCAGCGCTTCGCCGAACAAATTCAAATGAAGAAACATCGGCGCGATTTGCGCCAAAATCATGCGGCCGATCGGGCCTTTGTTGTAAGACAAAAAGGTCGCAACATCTTGCACCCCTTGAATGACGATGTACATGCCGACGAGCACCGCCGCCCCCACTCCCCCATACAACGCCAATTTCGCCGCCGACAGCCTTGTTTTTCCAATGTAGATGCGAATCAGCAAAAACATCATCACGTAAAAGAAAATCGGCGATTTGGCCAAATCATACACATTGACGAACACCGCTCCGACAAACAGACAGATAAACAGCAGCTTCCACCGCCACTCGTGCGTCAGCTCGGCAAACAAATAAGCGATAAACGACAAAAGCGGCGTGAGCGTAATGGCAAAAATATTGCGAACGAGCACGTTTCCGGCAAAATGGCGCGACGCCTCAATGCGCAACGCAGCCAAGCTCTCATCCGTCCCTGTCAAGAGCGCAAACACCGGAATCGTCGGCGTTTTCCAAATCATATACGCAATGGCGGCAAAACTGAGGAGCGACAGCGCCAAAAACGCATAAAACACTTGGCTGCCCGTCGCTCCAGCCAACGGAGAAAGCGGCTTTTGCAAATAGGCGCGAAACTCCTGCCTCGCTTCAAATCCGCACAGCCTTGAAACGACCACCATCGACAGCGGGAACACGATCATGACAAAGCATACGACAGCAAATCCAATCTGCCGGTATTCCTCGGGCCGAAACAGCTTGCGAATCATGTAGTAATCGTCCATCCCCAAGGCGATCAGCAGCGCGCCGATGAAGCTTGACAGAAGGAACGAGTAATAGTACACAATCGACACGAGATTCGGCGCCGTCCATGAAAGCGTCCCCGCTGCATAGCGAAACATCAAGGTGGAGACGACAAGAACAATCAACCCAATCAACACGTCCAACATGCCGACGCACCCTTATCGCTGTCCGATCGCCGCCACGATTTTCTCCGCCGCATGCCCATCGCCAAAGACGTCCGCATAAACAGGGGCGACTTCCTTGTGGACCGCCGCGACGATCTTCTCGCGGTCCGTGCCGGTTAAGATGTTCGCCCCGCCTTCGAGCGTTTCCACCCATTCGGTTTGTTCGCGCACCGTCACGCAAGGCACACGAAGGAAATACGCTTCCTTTTGTACGCCTCCTGAATCGGTGATGATTTTTTTCGCGCCGCTCTCTAACCGAAGCATGTCCAAATAACCGACCGGATCGATCAGCCGAAGCCCTGGAATCGCCGAAGCGTCCAAGCCGTACTCTTCAAGCTTATGCCGCGTCCGAGGATGAATCGGCCACACTTTCGTTCCGTCAATATCCCGAAAAGCAGCCAAAATGGCTTTCAATTTGTCGGGGTCATCGGTATTTTCCGCTCGGTGAATGGTGATCAAGTAGTAGGATTGTTCCGCCAGCGACAAATCAGCCAAAATCGTCGATTGGCGCTGTGCGAGCTCCTTGTTGTACAAAATGGCGTCATACATGACGTCGCCGACATTCCAGACGTTTCGCGTAATATTTTCTTTTCGTAAATTTTCCACGGCCGTCTCCGTTGGACAAAATAAGAGCTCGGAGACATGATCGGTCATGATGCGGTTGATTTCTTCCGGCATCTGCTTGTTGAAGCTGCGCAGTCCGGCTTCGACGTGGATGACGGGAATATGGAGCTTCGCTGCGACAAGAGCGCCCGCGAGCGTCGAGTTCGTATCGCCATAGACGAGCACATAATCCGGTTTTTCCTGCATGACAATTTCTTCAATTTTCATCAGCATTTCGCCCGTTTGCTTTCCATGGCTGCCTGAACCCACCCCTAGATAGTAGTCAGGCGTCGGAATGTTCAACTCCTCAAAAAAAATGGCCGACATATTCGGGTCATAGTGCTGCCCGGTATGGATCAGCACTTCGGTATATTGTTTTCGCAAGACGCGCGAGACGGGGGCAGCCTTGATAAACTGCGGTCTGGCGCCTAACACGGTGGCGATTTTCATCCGAAGCACCTCCTAGATCAGATGAGCGGTTATCAAGTATTTTGCGCATTTTCATCCTCGATCGTGCGCACCGGACGGCGCAAATCACGATCAACCCGGCTGGCAAAGAGTGTGGCGGCAAACAGGCCCCAACCAGCGAGCACCCAGCCGTCAGCAATCGGCGCCTGCTGAACGTAGACGATGACGATGAGGGAGAGCAATGTGCCGACCAAAACCAAAGCCATCTTTTTCCATGACACTGGCACAGGATACACTTGCTGGCTTTTGCGAAAAATGAAAGCCACAGCGACCATATACGTCATGAGGCTGGCCGCGACCGCCCCCCAGCTGAGCCAAAGCGGCACCAAAACGGCGTTCAATGCAAGATGAAGAAGCGCCGCTAGCGTGAACACCCGTGAAATATAGCCGGTTTCCTTTGTCAAAAACAAGCCGGTGGAAACAATCAGATAATAAAAGTTCAAAAACGTGACGGCCGATAAAAACGGGATATAGGACGCTGCATCGCGATATTCCGGTTTGAAAAAGGTTTCCACAAGCCACGGGCTCGCCGTGGCGATCAAAAGCAACCCAAACGCTCCAATGAGCAAAAGCGCCATATACACTTTCGCAAACAGCGCACGGCTTTCCGGCCGGTCTTTCATCGACATCGAATACGGACGCCACGCCATCTGCACGCCGCTCGTGATGAGCGTGATCACGGTCGCGAGACGCAAGGCAACCCCAAACACCCCGACTTCCTCCAACGACGCAAACCGTTGGATGAAAAACGTGCTGACGTTGGCGATCACCCAAAAGGCGAGCGAAGTCGGCACGAGCGGGGCGGCGTAGGCAAGCAGCTCCTTTAACACGTCAAAGCGCACGCGCCACACCATATACTTTACGGTCAAATGCAGCATCAACAAAAACACGAGCGCGCTGCTCACGAGCCGGCCGATGAGCAACCCTTCCGGCGTCGCCGCGAACCACCGGAGCGCCGCATACGACAGCACAGCGACAAGCAGCATTTTCACGAGCGTCCAAATCACGACTTTTTTCGTCTGAAATTCAAACCGCAGCACCGTCGTCGCCATGACGAAAATCGTATCGAGCAGCAACGTCGCGATACTGATGTACAGCAAATCAACATAGCGAGGTTCTTGAAACAGCGCGCCTGCGATCCACGGACCGGCCAAAACGACAGCCAAAAATAAGATGGCGACGACAAACAGCCGGAAGCACATGACGTTGCGCACATACAAAAGGCGCTTCTCTTTGTCGTCCGTGTCGTAATAGTAAAAAGAGAGCGCCGAATCCGTACCGAAAATGACGAGAAATGTCAGCATCGACGTCCATTGGTCGATCAAGTAGACCGCCCCGTACTGCGCCTTGGACAAATAGCTTGTATAAATCGGCAGCATCAAAAAGGCAATCATCTTCGTGCCGACGTTCATAAACGCGTAAAGGAGCGAGTCCGCTCCTAAACGCTTGAATGCCGAGAACAATTTATAACAACTCCCGCTCGTCGACCATTTTGCTGAAGCGCGCCGGGAATCCTTTCACGACCGTCCTCGGTTCCGTATCTTTTGTGACGAGCGCCCCAGCGGCGACAAACGTCTCTTCCGCCACCGTCACGCCCGGCAGCAAAATCGCTCCGCCTCCGACGCGCGCCCCGCGCTTGACGGTCGCCCCTTTGATTTTGGCGAACCGTTCTTCCGTCCGCCCCATGTAGTTGTCATTGGTCGTCGTGACGCACGGGGCGATGAACACATGGTCTTCGAGCGTCGTGTAGGCCGTGATGTAGGAGTTCGACTGGATTTTCGTCCGATCGCCGATTTGGACGTGGTTTTCGACGCACACCCCGCGCCCGACGATCACATATTGGCCGATGTGCACGTTTTCGCGCACGCTCGCCAAATCAGCGATCAATGTGTAGGCGCCGATCACTGCTCCTCGATAGATGACAGCGTTGGCGCCGATCGTGCAATGGTCGCCGATGACAAGCGGCGGCAGCTCACCCGACAGCTTGACGGTGCTCGTTTTCGCCGGCTTCGGCGGTTTGCCGAGCACCGCTCCGTCGGCGATCGTCACGCCGTCGCCGACGACGGTTCCTTCGTGAATCGTGACGCGATGTCCGATTTTAACGTCGTTTCCGATTTTGACATTCGCCTCGATGACCGTGAAATGGCCGATTTCGACACGTTCACCGCAAACAACAGAGGGATCGACAACGTTCATGGTTTCGTCTCCTTCGCTTACAATTTGACGTATTTGGCCGGTTTCGACACATCTTTCATAGCATTGCGTGTGTCAAACACGACCCGGCTGTGACGAGCGACCATTTCATAGTCGATGTTGGAATGATCCGTCGTAATCAAGACAAGATCTGACTGTGCAAGCAGTTCCGGCGTCAGCTCGACCGTCTCAATCACCCGGTTGCACGCCCGGAACGACGGAACATACGGGTCGACGACCGCAAATTCCGCTCCGTATTGCTCGAGCAGCTCGACGATTTTCAACACTGGCGATTCGCGCACATCATCAATGTCTTTTTTGTAGGCGACGCCGAGCACCGTCACTTTCGAACCGCACAGCGCCTTGCCTTCTTCGTTTAAAATGAGCATCGCGCGGTTGACAACGTATTCCGGCATGGCGTTGTTGATTTCTCCGGCCAGCTCGATCAGGCGCGTATGGTAGTTGTATTCGCGCGCCTTCCATGTCAAATAAAACGGGTCGATTGGAATGCAATGGCCGCCAAGCCCCGGTCCCGGATAAAACGCCATAAATCCGTACGGCTTCGTTTTCGCCGCCTCGATCACTTCCCAAACGTCAATGCCCATCCGTTCGCACAAAATGGCCATTTCGTTCGCCAACGCAATGTTGATATGGCGGAACGTATTTTCAAAAATTTTCTCCATTTCCGCCACCGCCGGACTCGACACTTCGTGGACATCGCCTTCAAGCACAGCTCGATACATGGCCGCTGCCACTTTCGTGCACGTCTTTGTCACGCCGCCGACGACTTTCGGCGTATTTTTCGTCTTAAACTGCTTGTTGCCCGGGTCAACCCGCTCCGGCGAATAGGCAACGAACACCGTTTCCCCGACGACGAGCCCCTTTTTCTCCAGCGCCGGTTTCACGATTTCTTCCGTCGTGCCTGGATAGGTGGTCGATTCCAACACGACAAGCATCCCTTCATGGGCGTATTTAGCGATTTCCTTCGCCGAGTTTTCGACGTAGGACGTATCCGGCTGATGATGCCCATCGAGCGGGGTCGGCACCGCGATCGCCACGGCATCGACTTCCGCGATCCGGGCGTAATCGGTCGTCGCCACAAGCCGCCCTTGTTTGACCATCTCATGCAAATCTTCATCGACGACATCGCCGATGTAGTTGATCCCATTGTTCACTTGATCGACGCGGCTTTGTTGGATGTCAAAACCAATGACATGAAACCCTGCTTTTGCTTTTTCGACTGCCAGCGGCAACCCGACGTAGCCAAGCCCGACCACACCGATGACCGCGTCGCGTTTCTCAAACTTTTGCAACAGCCGTTCCGCGTAGTTCATTCCTCTCATTCCTTTCTACTCAGATAGTTGCACTCTTGTCCCCGTTTCCGCCGAACGCAAAATCGCTTCGATCAGCCGAACAGGAGCCAATCCGTCCAAACCCGTGACGATCGGCTCGCGGTCTTCGCGAATCGCTTGCACCATATCTTCAATGATCCATTGGTGCCCCGGCTTGCCAAACGGGTCGGCGTTGATCTCATCGATGAGCTTTGCCCGTTCTTCCTCGCTGACGCCTTCCGCTTCCCACGTTTCGATAAAGTTGGCCGTCCGGCCGCCGATTTTCACTGATGCCGTTTCGCCGAAAATGGCGATCGATTCCTCCAAGTTTTGCGGATAAATCGTCGTCGCTGCCTCAATGACGCCAAGCGCCCCGCTTTCAAACTCGACGACCGCCGCCGCGACGTCTTCCGTCTCAATCTTGCGCAGACGGGTCGCCGCCATCGCTTGCACCGCCTTGACCGGCCCCATCAGCCAAAGCAGCAAATCCAAATTGTGAATGGCTTGATTCATCAAGACGCCGCCGTCAAACTCTTTCGTCCCCCGCCACGCCGCCTGGTCATAATAGGCTTGATTTCGATTCCAGCGCACCGTGGCGTTCGCATGGCTCAGTTTTCCGAACATCCCACGCTCCATCGCCTCTTTCAGCTTCCGAATAGCCGGACGGAAGCGGTTCGGATGAACGACCGCGAGCTTCACGTCGTATTCTTTCGCCGCGCGGATCATCTCTTCAGCGTCGCTCACACGGAGCGCCATCGGCTTTTCCACAATGATATGACGGCGATAGCGGGCCGCCAGCTTGGCCAGCCGCGCGTGCAATCCAGACGGAACACAAATGTTGACGACATCGATCTGTTCGTTCTCCTTCAACATCGTCTCCATATCAGTATAAACAGGAACGTCCGACACGTCGCGCAAACGTTCCGGATTCGTGTCGCACACGGCCGCCAGCTCGGCGCCGTCCGCCTTTTCAATGGCATCGATATGTTTTTTGGCGATATGCCCCATGCCGACAATGGCAAAACGGATCATGAAGAATAGTACCTCCTCGCGTCCAATATATACTTCCAAAGCACGAGCCAAACGACCGTCAAAAACAGGCCGAGGACAAGGCCGACGGCCATCAGCTGCCCCGTATACGTTTTCGATTTCGCCACCGTTTCCGACAATACGGCCGGTTTTTCGTAAAAGACAAGATTGCCGCGGATGCGATTGACACGCTCCATCACTTCAGTCAAGTTGTTTTCCGACTCGACCAACAAGGCGCTGATGTCATAGAGCTGTTCTGGATTCAAGCGGCCCGACTGTATTTGTTCGCTATAATAATCGACTTTTTGTTGCAAGGCGCGTTCCCGTTCTTCCAGCGCATGCAAGTATTTCGTGGTGACATCAATCCGCTCTTGCGAATGGCGCTTGAGCTCCTGGCTGTATTCCGACACAACAAGCTTCAATTCTCGACTCACGTCTTGTTCATCGTCGCCTTTGACCGTGATTTGCACGTACTGTTTCTCAGGAACGACGACATCCAAGTTTTTCACATCTGGAAACTTCGCTTCTATATTTTTCGGATCCGTCAACTCTTTTACATCAATCGATCCGGTAAACACGACAGCTTTCCCCGTATACTTCTCCCCCTGCAGCAAAAGCCGCCCTGCGATGACGGTCAACACGATCGTCGCAAGCGGAACGACAAGAAACCACCATTTTCGCTGCCAAAAAAAGCGCAAATATTCGTACAGCACAAACGGTCGTTTTTCCGCCGTCAATCCGGCCACCATCCCTTATCATAAAATAACAAAGTGTTGTGAACAAAACAAATGATCCAACGCCAAAGGAAACGCCATT
>NZ_JAFWFM010000018.1:0-4629 GCF_017515625.1 Geobacillus sp. | reverse complement strand
GGAACAAATAACAAGATCAAGCTGATGAAACGTCGGGGATACGGATACAGAAATATCCAGCGTTTTGCATTGCGGGTTCGGCTAGAAACAGCTAACATACTTTCATGACAGGTGCAAGTACAACTTTTGGTGATGAACCTTTAAATTACATGGTTAGTTTGAAAATGAATCTCATTTACATCCGAATGAATGATTGGTATCATAATAGTAAAAGGAATTGCGAAAACGCCATCTTGGCTAGGGACAAGGGGGAGACACCATGGGCATTCCGATGAACGGACTGCGCGATATGAAAGCGATTTTGGCCAACGAGCGAAAAGTCGGCGGCGCGGTGGAAGCGGCGCTTCTCCGCCTCCGTTCCGGCGAAGAATATCGAAACGTCTGCATCGTTCATATCGATCAACTAGGCGCCCAATACTATTCGGTCGGTTTTGTGACCGAACAAGGGGAACGGCTCATCGTCAACGTTCATGACATCAGCGTCATCTCTGCGCCTGAACATAAAAAAATTCGTGAGCTGAACAACGCCGCTTATAAACGGGAAGCCATCAACAACAAGCGGCGCTATTTAAAACGCCTCTTTGAGATTTATGAAGGCAGTTATACCGTTCATTTTTGGCGGGAAGCGAAAATGATTATCGATGACATCGGTGTTGAGGCGCTCAGCCCCGAATTGTCGCTGTTCGTCTCCAACGTTCAAGGACAAACGGCCCGCACCGCTTAATGGGAAAATCAAGAAACCGCCCGGCGATCTCCCCTATCGTCCGGGCGCGTCTTTGTTAAAGGGAATTTGCTGTAGCCTCGTTTTCATGGCGCGGATCGCTGGCCATATGCCGTTCTTGCTGTTTGATGGCAAGGGAAGCCCGCGTGTCGCTTCTCCGGATCAGGCGCTGCTCATGCTGACTCGTTCGGATCCTCGAGCGTGCAGATGGCGCTTGGACGTTTGATGCGCAGTACGACGGACTCATAGACGCGGAATAGGTAGTTCATATTTTCTGTGTCTAAAAACGCAGTTTGCATGTCGGCCGCGACAGCGAGGTCGATGTTTTGCCGGCCGGTGTCAATGACGACGCCGCGTTTGCCTTTAATGACCGGAGTTTGGTAAATGCCGGCGGTCATCAGCTCGCGGATGTGCTCAATTTCAAGCACATGCGTTCCTTCATGGACGCGGTGGATCAACGCATACAATTCCGGCGACAAGACGAGCGCGTATGGGCCGGTATGGCCGAGCTGAAGCAGCTTGTTGCGTGCTTCGACGACGTCAGTAAAGGCGTTGCCCGATTTCATCCAATCGCTGCGAATGTGGGCGATTTTTCCTTTGACGTTCATAATGCCCGGCACATCAAATTCAGTTGAACCATTGAAAATCAAATCGTCCTCGAGCAGCGCGCACTGCTGGGCGGCGTTGGCGGCGGCGGAAAAGTTGATCGGGCTGCCGAGCTGTTTCGCCTGTTCAATGTCACGCCAGTACAAAATAAAGTCTTTATACAAAAGCGGGATCGTTAAATGCACGCGGCGCGCCGGCTCGGAAAGGCTCAGCTCTTTGCCGTGGAAGCTCATGTCCCCCTGTTCCGGGTTCATATAAATATCGTTGGCGACCGACTGGACGCCTTCGCCAAGCGGACCGTACAAATCGATAAACCTACGTCCGACGAGCTGGCGGCGCGCCGTTTCAATGACCAGTTTCTCAAGCTCGCTCCATTGGCTTGCTGTGAGCGGGGCTTCTGGATACAGCTTCGTTTTATCCATGTTTCCTCTCCTTTCTTATCCGTGTTTTAAGCTGCCGACTGTCAGTTGCCGTCTCGTTCCGATCGATGGGCGGACAGGTGCTGGGTCGGAAGGAGGGACAGCGTACTGAGCCAGTTTCAAATGGTCTTTTTGATGCTCTTTTTCGTCCGTCGGCACTGAAGCGTCGAAAGACAATGGCGCATCGAGCGCACGGTTGAGCGTTTCGAGAGCGGCTTTCATCTGTTGGTAGTCCGCCGCGGTCATGTCGCGCATCGCCGCAATCGCCGGTTCATGTTCCGTCCCTTTATAATGAAACAACGACAAATCGAGATGCTCCAAAAAGTTGTGCAAGCCGAATTTTTCTAGGCTGATGTCTTGCAACAGGCGCAGAAAGTCGCCGTTTTCCCGCGATAAGAACGCTTCGTCCGCCAATGCCTCCTCCAACTTTGGAAGCAGGGCGGCCAAACGGTCAAATCGGTGCTCCTCTTCTTCGTAAATATGATGCCAATACAGCCGTTCATGATCATCAGCCGCCTGTTCAATTGTCGGCTCTAAAATCGCTTGAAACTGGCCGAGCGCCTCTTTCGACCGGCCGAGAATGGCGCTGACCTCTGCTAATGCGTCGTGTGCGTCGTGCAATGGACTCCCTCCCATGAAATGGTTGTTACCATTTTTTCCATATGTATATGATTGTAAACCTCTTTGCTCTCGTCCGCATTACAGATCAGCGAGCGAGAAAGCCCACTCCTCGAGGGGGGGATAAAAGCGAGCCGTTTTCTTCATAATTGAATGATGATGAAAAAAACGATACCATGTAATCGTTGCAAGGAGAAAGAAATGGTACTTGGCTGTTGCGGTCACATTTGAAGTGGAACCGCGACACGAAACAAAGGTGATGGGGGTTGATCTTGGATCGCGTAACGCGGTTCCGTTTTTTCAGCGGACAGACCGCTCCACTTTTCTGCACGCGAAGGGTGCTCCGTTTCCTGTAGATTGCTTTTTCCGTCCGGCAAAAACGTCACCTTTTGGCCCAGTCCCGAATAAAACAGAATAAGGAACATTGCCCACTTGATATGCGGCGCGATTCCGGCGATAATGGAAACGATGTGGAATGAATGCCGCCAAGCGGCATGGAATGAGCGAAGAAGGTGAGACAGAACGATGAAACGTGCGGAACATATTTATCAAAGACTCGTAGAGATTTGTGGGGAAAGAAACGTCCTGCGCGATGAGCCGATGAAAAACCATACATTAGTGCGGATCGGCGGCAAGGCTGATTTTCTCGTCTGGCCGGAAACGTACGAGCAAGTCATCGAGGTGTTGCGGCTGAAAGAGGAGTACGGCCTGCCGTTTACCCTTCTCGGCAACGGTTCGAACGTCATCATCCGCGACGGCGGGCTGCGCGGCATTGTCATGCAGCTGAAGCATCTCAACCGCATTTGGCGTGAAGGAAACAACGTGATCGCCCAAAGCGGGGCGGATATTAAAGCGGTGTCGCGGTTCGCGCTCGAACAACATCTCACCGGGTTGGAGTTTGCCTGCGGCATTCCGGGGTCGGTCGGTGGGGCGATTATGATGAACGCCGGAGCGTACGGCGGGGAAGTGAAAGATGTGCTTGACCATGTCAAGGTGGCGACGCTCGCCGGCGAGTTGAAAACATTGACAAACGAGGAACTGGAGCTCGGTTATCGAACAAGCATCATCAGCCGGACGCATGATATTGTGCTTGAAGTCGTCTTTTCCCTGCAGCCGGGCGACTATGCACAAATTAAGGCGAAAATGGATGATTTAACATTTCAGCGCGAATCGAAACAGCCGCTTGAGTATCCGTCGGTCGGAAGCGTGTTTAAGCGGCCGCCGGGCTATTTTGCCGGCAAGCTCATTCAAGACAGCGGCCTTCAGGGAAAAGGATTCGGCGGTGCAGAAGTGTCGACGAAGCACGCCGGATTCATCATTAACAAAAACAATGCGACGGCTGCCGATTACATCGCGACGATCGACATGGTGCGCAAAACCGTAAAGGAGAAGTTCGGAGTTGATTTAGAGCTGGAAGTGAAAATTATCGGTGAGGAATGATGACTGATCCGAATCCGGTTTGCGGGTTCGGATTTTTCTTATTTCGCCGAGAGGAAAAATGAAACAAACCGCCAATAGGTAAGAAAAGGGATTATCCGTGCCCGACGGCGCGTTTGCCAACAGCGTCGGCTGCGGTTTTGACGCCCATATCGCCCGCATGGCCAACCGTTCGGCATGGAAAGGGCGGTTCAATCGTGTTGGGCTTCGCGCTCGGTCATGAAAAGACGGTTTTTGGAACGTGATGTCTTTTCACTTTTTCAATGGATCACTGTTGGTTTTGCTTTGCGCGACGGGCTGTTGGCGGCGATTAAGGCGTACTTGATCGTTCGCTACGACGTCGAAGCGTTTGACCGTGCGATTGTCATTCGCGAAGGCATTGGTTGGGGGATCACGATTCTCTGTATGTTGGGGTTTGTCCGTATTTCGAAAATCATCTCGGAGCGGGAGAACCGCCATCATTCGACGTGAGCGTAAAGGAGAGGAGCGGTCGAAAGCAAAACGGACAACTGAAGAAACAGGGAAAAGGGAGCGGCGTTGCACATGGCCAAACGCCAAGAGGGTGTCCCAAAAGGATCAGGACACCCCCTTTCGTCTCTCTATATACGGCATTGACCGCTTCTTCCGCACTATATTTCGTGTCTATCTTGAAGTCAGACAGCCTTTTGGGTCAGCCCCTTTCTCATCATGAACCTCCCCCACTTATCGAAGTGGGGGTTTCCTGTTTCCCCTTCGGAGGTGGATGCATGATAGGCTGGTTGGCAGCCTATCTGCAGGCAACACCTGGCACCCGTCCCGTTGGGAGCCACAGGCAACATGAGTATCCAT
>NZ_JAFWFM010000167.1:0-3035 GCF_017515625.1 Geobacillus sp. | reverse complement strand
TTAAATGGACAAGGAAAAGTTTTGCAAGTGCATAGAATGGCAAAGGATGCTTATGCTACACTAAGGGTAAGGGGATTGGCAAGGGAAGCGGCCCATACACCGTTTTTCGTCGAATCGTCTAGAAAGGCCGACGAGGAATGAAAAAGGCAGCTCATCCCCATTATTTTTTTCAATTAGGGAAGCCTTGTCAGATCTGTCCCCCTTTCTGATGAACTGCCACCGGTTCAAGCAAAAAACAAATTTTTCACCAGCTCTCTAGGAGGTTGGTGATTTACTTGCGCAACCGCTTCTGGAAATCGGTTCTCAAGTAGAAAAAACTTGTTGCATCAGCCTCTATGTTCGCGCGTTCAATCATCGATCAAGTCAAACAGTGGTTTTTCACCAACCTTCTAGAGGCGGCATCAGGCCGCAAAGTGTTGATCTGTCAATATGACTCAAGGGAGGAATGGAACGATGAGATCCCACGCCCTATTTCTCGCTCACGGTTCGCCGATGTTGGCAATCGAAGACAATGCGTATACGGCGTTTTTGAAAAAGCTTGGGGAAGGAATTCGCCCGCAGGCGGTCGTCATCTTTACCGCCCATTGGATGACGCGCCAACCGACGGTTTCGGTGGTTGAGGGGACGTATGACATGATTTATGATTTTTCCGGATTTCCGCGCGAGCTGTATGAAGTGGTGTATCCGGCGCGCGGGTCGGTCGAGTGGGCGGAGCGCGTGCGGGAGCGCCTAGGCGGTGTGGCGGAAGTGGCCGTCGATCGGACCCGGGGGTTGGATCACGGTTCGTGGGTGCTGCTCTACCGCTTATTTCCGAAAGCGGATATTCCGGTTGTGCAGGCGTCGGTCGTGCCGTGGTGGACGCCGAAGCAATTGTTCCAGCTTGGTGAGGCGCTGCGTCCATTGCGTGACGAAGGATTGATGGTCATCGGCAGCGGCGGGACGGTGCACAATTTGATGGCGCTCCGTTGGGAAGGGCATGCGGAGGCGGACGAATGGGCCGTCGCATTTGATGATTGGCTTCTCAGCCGATCCGCCGCCCATAGTGAAGAGGTGTTCGAGTATGAGAACAAGGCGCCGTACGCCAAGCAGGCCGTGCCGACGCCCGAGCATCTCGCGCCGTACTGGATCGCCTACGGGGCCGGCGATCGCGGCGGGGCGCCGCGCGTGTTGTTCCGAGAATATCAATATGGAAGCTTAAGCCTCATGGCTGTGTCTTTTTAAAAGGCCCGCTTCCAACGCCACCGCGTGGGGGCGGGCTGTTTCTTTGAGACAAAGCAGCGTTCTCATTTGCCACAGCACTTTTTATACTTTTTCCCGCTGCCGCACGGACATGGGTCGTTACGGCCGATTTTTCGCTCTTTTCGGCGGTATGGGATGTTGGTCGGCCGCGGAGGTGTTTGCAGCACGGCTTGAAAATGGCGATACCGCTGCTCGGCAATGGCTCTCCACGTTTCCAGCTTCGGGTGATCGATCTCTAGAATCGTATAATAGGCGTACGCGTTCTGTTCGACATCAATCATCCAAGAACGCCCTCGTTTTTCCGCTCTTTTTACATACTGCTCTACTTCTGGGAGCGCCTCTTTATCCAGCTGATGGCAAAGCGCCTCAAAGCAAAATGCTTGGAGGTCATCATCGCGCTGCTTGGAAAAGACTTCTCGCAATACACGCACGGCCTGTTTAGATTTGATGTTGGCGAGCACATGAATAGCGGACAGCGCCGTGTCTTCCTGAAACGCATATGGGCGCACCGCTTCGATCGTTTCTTCACGTTGGAACATCGATAAGGTGGAAACGGCTTGATCAACAAGCACATCACCGTCTTGTTGTTCCAACAGTCGGGCGAGGCGGGGAATATATTCAGCGGCGCCGACGAGCGAGACCGCATACACCGCCAAAATGCCGTCATACGAAAACCAAGGCTGTTGCTCGTTTTTCATCCATGTCAGACCGATATCTTCCTTCGTCATCCATCCGCGTTCAACGAGAATGCGCACGGCTTGCTTGGCTACTAAAAACCAATCGTGATTGTGAAACTCTTCCTCGTGCAAATGCGAAAGCACTGAAAAATAGTGTTCCCATACGTCATCTTCCGTTCCTTCTAAAGCAAGGCGGACAGCTCGCTGCCAAGACCGTGGGAAGTGAGGGAGCAGCTGTTCTCCGTATTTTTCGAGCTGGGCGGCTGGAAACGGGAAAAACCAACGGATGTACTTCGCTGCATCTTTCATGCTCAACAACTGCTCAAGCGCTCGGTCGGTCAACGGCTGTTTGGAGATGCCGTGCAAAATCATCCTCCGTGTTTCTTCGTTGTCCGCCGTTACAGCCTCATCCACCAAACGCTCCACAAGCGCGGCTGGAATATCCGGATACTCTTCGATTGCGTCAAACGCAAACTGGCGGAGGACAGGATGGTCGCTAAACAAATGCGGCTCGATTGTTTGAATAAAGGACATGATCACACCTTCTTTTTTTCTGAAATTTCCCCCCGTCGCTGACAGAATATCGACATTCAACCTCCTCGCGACGGGTTTGCGGGTTCTTCCTTCATACATGGAACACAAGCAGCGGCCGATGCGATGGAAATGGGCAGCCAAAGGAGCTCTTGGTCATTTCAAACATCACAGCATCTCCTCCTCTATCATAGACAAAATCCGCTTGATTTGAAACCGTTTTTCCTTCTCGCAAACTCGCTTGTTTGATATGCTAGAAATGGAAGGAGGTGAAGAGGGTGGAAGAAAAAACGTAACTATTCAGCCACATCATAAAGTGAGCTGAATATTTTCTTCTTTCCTTGTCTATGATGTGAATATTGATAGACAAGGAGGTGAATCGCATGTTGACGGTACAACAAGCTGTATTTACAGTTGAGGGCTTAATCGGCAAAGTTCAACAACAAAAACAGCTCATTCATCAACTCATTCAAGAAAATGAACATTTGCGTCACGAAAACAAACAGCTACGCAAAGAAAATGAACAACTGAAGTACCGTGTTCAAGAGCTGGAAGCACGCACGAAAAAAAACAGCTCCAATAGCCATT
>NZ_JAFWFM010000166.1:0-5376 GCF_017515625.1 Geobacillus sp. | reverse complement strand
ATCAATTTTATAGTTTTGTGTACAATTCATCTGAAGTCCTCCTTGGCATGATGGTAGGTATTGTTTGACACCCCTGCATCATACCAAGAGGGCTTTTTTTGATCAAGTCCCCGGAAAAGCTCCTAACGGGAATGCTCCTTTGTCTTTTTGGCTTGCATTCTTCCTCCCTCCATGTCGTCGCCGCCCCGATGCCGCCCGGACGGGAACGGACTTTTGCGCGCTGATTCCCGGGCCCATAGCCGCGGCAAGGGCAGCTATTGTTTATATATGACAGCAGGCGTCAAAAAAACCGATGAGCATTTTTCTTTATACGAAGGATACATTCATGGCATGATAACATATATATAACAAACGACTTTTTCAAAAGAATGGGTGACAAACCATGACCAAACCGGATATGAACAACCTTGAACAAACCGCCCGCCGATGGCTCGAGGAGCGGGGGGTGACGGTGGAAAAAATTGCGGAGCTTGTTTATTATTTGCAATCGAAATACCATCCGGATTTAACGATGGACGAATGCATTGAAAACGTCAACCGCGTCATCTCGAAACGCGAAGTGCAAAACGCGATTTTGACCGGCATCCAGCTCGACAAGCTCGCCGAGGACGGTCGGCTTGACGAGCCGCTGCAATCCATCATCCGCCGCGATGAAGGGTTGTACGGGGTGGACGAAATTTTGGCCCTTTCGATCGTCAACGTGTACGGATCGATCGGGTTTACGAACTACGGTTATATCGACAAACAAAAACCGGGCATTTTGCAATATTTAAATGACAAATCAACCGGCAAATGCAACACGTTTTTGGACGACATCGTCGGCGCCATCGCCGCGGCGGCATCCAGCCGCCTCGCGCATCGAGCCGCCAACGCCGAGTGAGCGGCGGCGCGAAGCATCCATGCAAAAGACGAAATAGCAGCACCCCTCAAGCCAAACACGATTTATTGGTTCGCATCGATGGCTTTGTTGCTGCACCCGGTCATGAGAAAGGGTGCCCCGAGCCTTTCGGGACACCCCTCTTGCTTTACAGGCGCTCCATCCATTCGCGGAGCGAATCAGCCGTATAGGTCGGCTGCCGTTCGTAGCGGGCGAGCATCTCTTTCGTCGTGACGCCCGTATGGACGAGCAGCGTATCGATGCCCGCGTTCATGCCGGCTAAAATATCCGTCTCGTAATAGTCGCCGATCATCAACACATCTTCCTTTGGAACGCCAAGCACCTTAAGCGCCTGCTCCATAATGATGTTTTCCGGCTTGCCGATAAACGTTGGCTTCACTTGCGTCGAAACGGCGACGACGGACGTGATGGCGCCGTTGCCCGGCAGCAGCCCGCGCTCGGTCGGCAAGGCGATGTCGCCGTTTGTCGAAATGAACATCGCCCCGTTGCGGACGGCAAGGCACGCGATGGCAAGCTTCTCGTACGTCAGCTGGCGGTCGATGCCGATGACCACCACGTCTGCGTCCTCCCCAGCGAAGCGGAACCCTTTTTCCGCCAACGCGGTGCGGATCCCTTCCTCGCCGATGACATAAACGGACGCGTCCGGCTTTCGCTCAAAAATGTAGTTCGCCGTCGCCTGGCTTGTTGTGAAGACATGCCTCTCTTCCGCCGGCACGCCGAATGAGCGCAATTTTTCCGCCACTTGCGCCGGCGTGCGCGACGAGTTGTTCGTGACAAACAAATACGGGAGGCTGCGGCGGTGCAGCTCGTTCACAAACTCGCGCGCCTCGGCGATGCATTCTGTGCCGCGGTACATTGTCCCGTCCAAGTCAAGCAAATAGCCTTTGTATCGTTTCAACGGTTGTCAGTCTCCTTTCCATCCATCGATTCGCTGCCAAACGCCGACACCGGGCCGAGCTCGCTTTCCAAGTAATGGCGCACCGCCTTCGGGTACGCCTCAAGCGCCGGCAGCTGTTCGTTCAAATCCGCGAGCAGTTTCGCGTGATCGACGTTCGTATAGTTTTGGACGAGCGCTTTCCGGTGGGCGATGAACGCTTTCAGCCGCTCGCCGTCCTCAGCCGAAATCACCTGCTCGTCAGTCAAAATGTCAATAATGTCGTTATAGCTCCCCGGGTCGCGCATAATAAAGCCGTCAATCATCGCGTTGCCGACATCGAGCACCGCCTCGATGAGGACATGAGCGATCCGCTCGAGCGCCAGCTGCTCAAGCGCGCCGTCCCAGTGGCGCTGCGCTTTGTAGTGCGCCATCAGTTGCTCCATGCAGCGAAGCCGCTCTTCCAATTTGTTTTGGTCGACAAAATACATGGCTCGTCCTCCTTTTTTCTTCCCCGCCTTCCTCCCTTTTTCGCCGTTCGTCTGCTATGATGGACATAGGCGAAAAATAAAGGGAGGAATGGAGATGAGGGAACGGTTTTATTTATACGATGATACGGTCGAGGCAGCGGTCCGGTTCGTCAGCTTTGTCGGCGAGCGGCAGCGGTTCGATTTGGCGTTAATTGAAACTGACCGCTTTTATGGGAAATATTTGGTGCTGGATTTGCAAAGCAACCGGTTTGCCATTCTTGGCCGCGACGATTTGGAGGAGCCGGGCTATATCGAACGCGCCTATGCACTCAGCGAACAAGACGCCGATGAGCTGCGCGCCTTTTTGGACGAATGCCTTTCATAACCTTCCTCGGTTTTGGACATCTTATGAAACACCCCCGACAGCAAGGAAGGTGAGACGAATGGCGGAACGAGAACAATATGCCGACTTTTCCGTCGTCGAAAAACAGCGCAACTTTTTAACCGCCGAAGAATTCCCGGAAGGTCCGTACGGCTCGCCGCGCCGCGATGACGCCCTGGTCGAGAACAAAAGCACGCCGTGGAAGGAAGGGCAGCGCCATTACAGCGCCTTCAACTATGAGTTCAAATCGTTTCACCAAAACATTCCAAGGCGCGATCCGGCCTCCCATCCGCCGCACGACGACCCGCGCCAAAGCGAGCAGTTTCCATACAACGAAGGCGAATGACGTGCGGCCGCCCGGCAGCGGGCGGCTGCCGCCTTTACCGCTTCACCTTGCGCAACACAAAATAGGCGCACCCAAAATTGCAATATTCATACAAATACTCAGACAGCGTGCTGATTTTCGTATCATACGTCGCCTTTTGGTTATGGTCATCGAAAAACCCGCGCAGGCGAAGCTGATTGTATCCCCAATCGCCGACAATGTAGTCGTACTTCCCTAAAATATCGGCGTATCGGGCGCGAAACGCCTCTTCGTTAAACGCGTTTTTGACGTTTTCAACCAGTTCATAACAATGGTTGTTAATGCAAATCACCGCTCTCACCTCGCCTTTCCACTTTCATCATAAACGATGAACCGCACCCAATCAATTACTGTTATCAAACAGCGAACCGCGTGCCACCCTAAAAGCGAGGGGGGGCTGACGATGAACCGATGTTGGATCGCCGCCGCGTTCGGAACGGCGATCGCCCTGGCCGGCTGCGCGCAGACGGCGCAGGACGAAAACACCGACGTCTACAAACGGAGCGGCAATACGATCAATGTGACCGACCGCAATGAGCTGTACAACGAAAATGGGGTGCCAAACGGCGATGACACGCCGATGAACAACTTCGGCTACGTCCGCCATCAAAAAAGCCCGATCCTCGGCGATGCAAACGGCTATAACGACATGCCGTCGTTCAACCGCGAGCAAGCCGCCGATTTAATCAGCAAACTGTGCACGCAGCTACCGGGTGTCAACGATGTCGCCACGCTCGTCACCGATGAAGAGGTGCTTGTCGTCTATGACGCCGACACAAAAAATCGGCAGCAAACCGCCGACCAAGTGAAAAAGACAGCGCTGTCCGTCGTTCCCCGCTACTACCATGTGTATATCGCCGACAATCCACAGCTGATGAAAGACATTGAGCGCTTCGGGCTCCTTGATTCGAACGCGCGCAATATCGACCAACTTCTCGATGCCACGATTCAGCGGATGTTGAAATATCCGCAAGGGAAAGAGCTGAGCGACGGGGAAAATGAAAACGGCGAAATGATCAACGAGACAAACGACCACCTCGACCGCGACTTCCGCGACGGCACGCCGCGGCCGACGCCGGCCGGACGGTAGCGAAAGAAAACGGTCTGCCTGTTTCTTAAAGAGGCTCGACCGTTTCTTTTTTCCGGCAACAAAAGCCGCCAGTCAAAGTGTTTGCCGCCTGGGCGCGATGCCCGCATCTCCCCTCGCAGGCTGTTTGGCGGCAGCGAGGGGGGCGGACGCCGGCTTTGACTCCGCAAGCCCGGGCGCCTGCCATCTTCACGCCTTCAGCTGCCGCGCTTTCGCCGCTTCGTTCACCTGCTCGTCGGCATGGTACGACGAACGGACGAGCGGACCGGCCTCGCAATGGCTGAACCCTTTGCTCAGCGCGATTTCTTTCAGCTCTTGGAATTCGTCCGGATGGTAATATTTGACGACTTTCAAATGTTTTTTCGTCGGCTGCAAATATTGGCCGATCGTCAAAATGTCGACATGGTTGGCGCGCAAATCGTCCATCGCTTCGATAATTTCCTCTTTCGTTTCCCCAAGGCCGACCATGATGCTCGATTTCGTCGGAATGTCCGGCTGCAGTTCTTTCGCGCGCCGCAAAAACTCAAGCGAGCGTTCATACGTCGCCCGGGCGCGCACTCTCGGCGTCAGACGGCGCACCGTTTCGATGTTATGGTTTAAAATATCGGGACGGGCGTCCATCAGCGTTTTTAAGTTTTCATACACGCCGCCCATATCCGATGGCAGCACTTCAATCGTCGTAAACGGATTTTTCCGGCGGATGGCACGCACCGTTTCCGCAAACACCGCCGCCCCGCCGTCTTTGAGGTCATCGCGGGCGACGGCCGTAACGACGACGTGTTTTAAATTCATGATGCGCACCGACTCAGCGACGCGTTCCGGCTCTTGCCAGTCAAGCTCGGTCGGGAGCCCGGTTTTGACAGCGCAAAAGCGGCAGGCGCGCGTGCAGACGCTGCCCAAAATCATAAACGTCGCCGTCCGCCTTACCGCCCAGCACTCATGAATATTCGGGCACTTCGCCTCTTCGCACACAGTATGTAAACGATTTTCCCGCATCAGCTTCTTCAATCCGATATAATGTTCATTCGTGTTCAGTTTAATCTTCAGCCAGTCCGGCTTGCGGACATGTTCTTCGTTTGTTGCCATCGTTCTCACTCCACTTGTCGAGGATTGTTCCATTTTCATTATAAATGAAAAACGCGAAAAAACACAAAAAAATAGGCTCTTCACCACAAGTTGTACTTGATCATTGAAGATCGGTGTGCATAGAGAAAATAGAGGGTACAAAAAATGCGAATTTTCCTGTATGGTAAAGGTGTCCAAACCAAACCATTGGAGGAAAATTCGCATGTACGCTCAGT
>NZ_JAFWFM010000165.1:0-2022 GCF_017515625.1 Geobacillus sp. | reverse complement strand
TTCAACTGTATCTTTCCGGACGATAGTTTAGAAACATTGCCTGATCGGAATGAAAGGCAATGTTTTTTTGTTGTTGATGAATGATTATGATCGTTTTAAATACTACTTTTGATTAATATTGAGTGATAATGAATGTTTTTGATTGATTTTTTCGTTGTCTTGGGATATGATAGAGTTGTAAGCGATATCCCCGATGATCGGAGGTGGGAGTGTGCTGACCGAAGAACGCCACCGCCTCATTTTGGACCTGTTGGCGCAAAAAGGAGTCATCAAGCTGCAAGAGCTCGTAGAGGCGACCGGGGCGTCAGAGTCGACGATTCGCCGTGATTTGACGCAGCTTGAGACCGAAAAGAAACTGCGCCGTGTGCACGGCGGGGCGGCCTTGTTGCAGCAGAAGCGCGAAGAGTTGAGCGTGTCGGAAAAATCGCTGAAATATATCGAAGAAAAGCGGCGGATCGCTGTCTATGCGTCCAGCTTGGTACAAAAAGGAAACTGCATCTATTTGGACGCGGGAACGACCACGTGGGAAATGATTCCGCATTTGGCTGGCAAAGAGGTCATTGTGGTGACGAACGGCGTGATGCATGTCGAGCGGCTGCTTGAGCATAACGTCACGACGTATTTGGTCGGCGGCATGATCAAGCCGAAAACGAAGGCGTTGATCGGGCGCGGCGCCATCGAGTCGCTGCGGCAGTACCGCTTCGACCAATGTTTCATCGGCGCGAACGGTGTTCATTACGACTATGGCTATACGACGCCGGACCCGGAAGAGGCGCTGGTGAAATATACGGCCATGCAGCTGGCGCAGCGTGCGTATGTGCTTGCAGACCATTCGAAGTTGAATGAAAGCGCGTTCGCAAAAATTGCGGATTTGTATGAAGCGGTGTTGATCACCGATGAATTGGATGAAGAGTGGAACGATTTGTATCGAACAAAAACAACAGTAGAGGTTGTGGCTCCATGATTTACACATGTACGTTGAATCCATCTGTTGATTATATCGTTCATCTCGATGAGCTTCATGTTGGCGAACTGAATCGCTCGGTGAAAACGTTCACATTTCCGGGCGGGAAAGGGATCAACGTGTCGCGTGTGTTGAAGCGCTTGGGTGTTGACAGCACGGCGCTTGGGTTCATCGGCGGATTTACCGGCGGGTTCATTGAAAGCGAACTTCGGAAAGAAGGCATTGCCTGCGATTTTGTTCATGTCCCAGGGCAAACGCGCATTAACGTCAAACTGAAAGCGGGGCGGGAGACGGAAATTAACGGCGAAGGCCCGGCGGTTGCCGATGACGATGCCGTGCAATTGATCGCGAAAATTGGAGCGCTTTCGGCCGGTGATGTGCTTGTTCTTGCTGGAAGCGTGCCGACGTCGCTGCCGGCGGACATGTACGAGCGATTAGCGGCTCGGGCGGTGAACCAGCGCGTTCGCCTTGTTGTCGACACGAGCGGTCCGGCACTCGGGGCGCTGCTTGCGTGCCGCCCGTTTTTGGCTAAGCCGAACCATCATGAGCTGGCCGAACTGTTTGGTGTTGCGATGGTGACAAGAGAAGACATCGTGTTGTATGGCCGACGACTGGTGGAAAAGGGAGTGGAACATCTCATTGTGTCAATGGGCGGCGACGGGGCGTTTTACTTCAACGAGGAAACAGCGTTGTTTGCCGAAGCGCCGCAAGGAACGGTGAAAAATTCGGTCGGGGCGGGCGATTCGATGGTCGCTGGATTTTTGGCCGCTCAAGCGGATGGGAAATCGATTGAGGAAGCATTCGCTTACAGTGTCGCCGCTGGAAGCGCGACCGCGTTTTCGGAAGATTTGTGTACGAAAGAGGAAGTGGAAGCGCTCGTCGACCGCGTCCATATCGTGCATTTATAAATTGAAAATAAAGGAGCATTCCCGTTAGGAGCTTTTCCGGGGACTTGATCAAAAAAAGCCCTCTTGGTATGATGCAGGGGTGTCAAACAATACCTACCATCATGCCAAGGAGGACTTCAGATGAATTGTACACAAAACTATAAAATTGAT
>NZ_JAFWFM010000017.1:0-5314 GCF_017515625.1 Geobacillus sp. | reverse complement strand
TCAAATAACTTTCATCGACAGCCAGCTGCAGCCGGCTGCAAAGCTCGCCGTCCGCTCCCTTGCCGCCTGGTCGTGCTTGTTTTTCCTTCTCATTACGACGCCGGCGCCGGACTTGATTGCGGTGCTGAGGCGAATGCGGCTGCCGGCGGCGCTCGTGGAACTTTGCTTTCTTATGTATCGCTTTATCTTTTTGCTCGAGCAGGCGGCCGCAGAGCTGATGCTGGCGTTGCGGGCCCGCAGCGGGGGAACGCATTGGCGGCATGGCGGGATGCTGATGTACCAACTATGGATGAAAACGTGGCAGTCATATGAAGCGTTCAGCCGTTCGCTTGCGGCGCGTGGAGGCGTCGCGTCGGCTGGGCATACGCATCAGCGGGAAAAAGCGCATGTGCCTCTTGTCGATGTTGCGGCCGGCATCATCATGGCCTTGCTGCTTGGGTGGGCATGGCGGAAAGGGTGAAAACGTTGCTGCTGCGAATGGAACGAGTGAAATACGCTTATCAAGCAGAACGGTACGTGCTGAATGGGATTGATTGGGAAATTCCAGAGCGAAAAAAATGCGCCTTGATCGGGCCAAACGGCTGCGGCAAAACGACGTTGTTTCTTCATTTGAACGGGCTGCTGCGGGCGCAGGAAGGAGCGGTGTATTGGAAAGGGCGCAACATGTATGAACGCGGCGCTGATTGGACGCAATGGCGGCGTGAAGTCGGCATCGTCTTTCAAAACCCGGAGCATCAAATCCTCGCCCCGCTCGTGCGTGATGAATTGGCGATCAGCTTAGTCCATGCCGGAATCGATCGAGAAAAAATGAGGGAGGCGCTTGCCGCGATTACGGCGGAATACCACCTTCAATCTTGGCTGGACCGCCCGACCCATCAATTCAGTCTCGGACAGAAAAAATGGCTGACGCTCTGCTGTACGATGGCGGCCAAGCCGGACTTGCTCGTATTGGACGAACCGACCGCCTATTTGGATCAGCATCAGACAAAGCAGTTTCTCAAACAAATTGACGCCATTCACCAGGCGGGGACGACTGTGTTGATCGCCACCCATGACATGGATTTCGTCTGGCAGTGGGCGGATGTCGTCGCAGTCATGCACGAAGGACGGATCGTGATGCAAGGGGCGCCCGAAGACGTATTCGCCGACCGCCAGCGGCTGTTGGACATTCGCTTGGATGTTCCGCTGTTCGTGCGGCTTTGGCAAGCATGGCGGCCAGAGGAAAAGATCGTCCCCGATGTGTTGCGCCGTGAAAGGGACATGAGCGGCGAATGGAGTGTGAAAAATGGGTGCTAGTCGGCAAAAGGAGGGATCATGATGAGCGGCAAATTGCTCATTGTCGGCTTCGGCCCGGGAAGCGTCGACCATATGACGAAACGGGCTCGGGAAGCGATTGAAGAAAGCGACGTCATCATCGGCTACAAAACGTACATCGAACTTGTGCGCGATCTCATTGCTGGAAAAGAGATCATTAGCACGGGCATGACCGAAGAAGTGAGCCGCGCCCAAGCGGCGGTGAAGTGGGCCGAGCGCGGCAAAACGGTTGCCGTCATCTCCAGCGGCGACGCCGGGTTGTACGGCATGGCGGGGCTCGTGTATGAAGTGTTGATCGAAAAAGGGTGGACGAAAGCGAGTCCGATTGAAGTCGAAGTCATCCCCGGCATTTCCGCGATTCATTCGTGCGCGGCGCTGCTTGGCGCCCCGATTATGCACGATGCCTGTACGATCAGTTTGAGCGATCATTTGACGCCGTGGGAGCTGATTGAAAAGCGGATTGACGCCGCGGCGGCGGCCGATTTTGTCATCGCGCTGTACAACCCGAAAAGCGGGCGGCGCACTCGGCAGATTGTGGAGGCGCAGCGCATCCTGCTTCGCCACCGGTCTCCGGAGACCCCGGTCGGTCTGGTAAAAAGCGCGTATCGCGAGCGTCAGCATATCGTCCTCACCGACTTGGCGCATATGCTGGACCATGAAATCGGCATGTTGACGACGGTCATTATCGGCAACTCGACGACTTTTGTTTACGATGGGCTCATGATCACGCCGCGCGGCTACCAGCGCAAATACCAGTTGACTGCCGCCGTCCAGCCGCTCAAGCCGCATGAGCGGCTGCGCAAAGAGGCGGAGCCATGGGCGCTCGACCAGACGAAGCCGCTGAGAGAGCCGGACGAAGAAAACGGAGAAGCGTTTCGGCGTTTGCCGCGGCTGCCTCCGCTTTCGGCGACGAGAAAGACCGCGGTTTTGCCGCCGTAGCGGTTTTGCCGCCGGCTGTGGACGCGGCCGCGAAGGAAGCTGGATTGGCGCCGGCAGCTTCCGCTTTTCCGCTGCCGGAAGAGCCATTCGTCCAAACGGAAAACCGGCCGTCATCCGCTCTGTTGCATCGGGTGAGAGAAACAGCGGAGGACGCGCTTGTAGCATTGGAAAGAAGAACGACAAAGAAGGCGTCCGCCGTGCTGTTCGAAGCGGCAGTGAGCCCAGGGGTGGCCAACAAGCAGTTTACTCCGGAGCAGCTCATCGCGCTTGCCGAAGCGGTCGGACCGGACGGGAAAATGACGTACACGCCGGATCATTATATCAAAATCGAGCGGGTGACAGAGAATCCAAAAGGGTTTGTCGATCGGCTCGCTGCTGTCGGACTGCGAATATGAGAGCCATTTTGTTTGTCGGCCATGGAAGCCGCGACCCGGAAGGAAATGAGCAAGTACAGCAGTTTGTCGACCGCCTGCGGCCGCGTCTTTCTGCTTCTTTCCATGTTGAAACGAGTTTTCTAGAGTTTGGCCGTCCGTCGATCAGCGAAGGGATCGCGCGGTGCGTTGAGGCCGGAGCGGCGGAAGTGGCGGTCATTCCGCTCATTTTATTGCCGGCTGGGCATTCGAAGCTGCACATCCCGGCGGAAATCGATGAGGCGAAAGCGCGCTATCCGCACATCATGTTTCGATATGGACGGCCGATCGGCGTCCATGAGCAGACATTTGCTATTTTGCGCGAACGATTGCAAGAAATCGGCGAGCGGCCGGAGCAGCCAGACGACGGCACAGCGGTCATTTTGCTCGGCCGCGGCGGGAGCGACCCGGACGCGAACAGCGACTTGTATAAAATCGCCCGCTTGTTTTGGGAACAAACGGGCTATGCGCTCATCGAGCCGGCGTTTATGGGGGTGACGACGCCGTCGCTTGATGACGCCGTCCGCCGCTGTCTCATGCTTGGGGCGAAGCGGATCGTCGTTTTGCCGTATTTTTTGTTCACCGGTGTGCTCATCAAGCGGCTTGAACAGCAAGTGGCGCAATACCGCCTCGATCACCCGCACGTCTCATTTGCGCTGGCCGATTATGTCGGTTTTCATCCGAAACTGATCGATATCGTGCTTGACCGCCTGCAAGAAGTGCTCGATCAAACGGTGGCGATGAATTGCGACATCTGTCAATACCGGCTGCACGTTTCTCACCATCATCATCACCATCATCACTAAAAAACAAAAAGGGGGAGCGCTGATGATTTTGATGTTGGCAGGGACGAGCGATGCCCGCGAATTGGCGGTGATGATCCAACAAGCTGGCTATTCGGTCACGGCGACGGTCGTCACCGATCACGCGGCCGAACAGCTTCGGTCATCCGGCATTCGCGCCTATGTCGGCCGCTTGGATGCGTCCCAGCTTGCCGATTTGGCCAAAGCCGAGGGAGCCAAAGCGATTGTCGATGCGAGCCATCCATTTGCGGAGGAGGCGTCGAAAAACGCCATGCAAGCGTCGGCCGCTGCCGAATTGCCGTACATCCGCTATGAGCGGCAGGCGTCTTCGCTTTCATCCGAGAAGGTGACATTTGTCGATAGCTATGAAGAAGCCGCCGAGCTGGCGGCGGAAAAAGGCGGCGTCGTGATGCTGACGACCGGCAGCAAAACGCTCGACATTTTCGCCGCCAAACTGCTCAATCGCCCAAACGTGAAGGTGATCGCCCGGATGCTCCCGAGAAAAGACAATTTGGACAAATGCGAGCGGCTCGGGTTTTCGCAAGAGCAGATCGTCATGATGCAGGGGCCGTTTACGAAAGAGCTCGATCGGGCGCTATACCGCCATTTTGGCGTCACGGTCGTCGTCACGAAAGAAAGCGGCAAAGTCGGGTTGGTCGATGAGAAAATCGCTGCCGCCGAGGAGCTCGGCATTGATGTCATCGTCATCCGCCGCCCGCGGCTGTCATACGGCATCGTGCATCACGATTTTGCCGGCGTGCTTGAGTCGTTGAAGCAGCATGCGCCGCTTCCGGCCGTGTAAAGAATGGGATTCTAGTGGCCGCTCATGCAAGCGATCATGAAGAAAGGAGAATTGTCATGGACTTCCATACAACATTTCGTCCGGCGACGGTGCAGCCGGAACAAATTGAAGCGCGCAGCTTTCAAATCATTGATGAAGAGATCGGCGAGCATTCATTTACAGAAGAACAATACCGAATCGTTCAGCGCGTCATCCATACATCGGCTGATTTTGAGCTTGGCAAAAGTCTTCTTTTCCACCCGGATGCGATTCGCTCAGGCATTGATGCCATCCGCAGCGGCAAGCTCGTCGTCGCCGATGTGCAAATGGTGCAAGCCGGCGTCAATCAAGCGCGGTTGGCGAAGTTCGGCAGCGCGGTGCGTGTCTATATTTCTGATGAAGACGTGATCGCGGAAGCGAAACGGCTGAATACGACGAGGGCGATCGTGGCGATGCGCAAAGCGGTGAAAGAAGCGGAAGGCGGCATTTTCGCCATTGGCAACGCACCGACTGCGCTGTTGGAGCTCATTCGTCTCATCAAAGAAGGAGAAGCGCGGCCGGGATTGGTGATCGGCTTGCCGGTCGGATTCGTCTCGGCGGCGGAATCGAAAGAAGAATTGGCGAAGCTCGATGTGCCGTTCATCACCAACCGCGGCCGCAAAGGAGGAAGCACCGTGACCGTCGCTGCCTTGAATGCGTTATCGCTGCTCGCCGAGCGAGCGTGACGAACGATGGAAACGAAAAAAACGCTGCGTGAAGGATATACGACCGGATCGTGCGCGGCAGCGGCAACGAAAGCCGCGCTCACAGCCCTCATCACTGGCCAAGTGCAGACAGACGCGACGATTCGCCTTCCGATCGGGCGGGTCGTCACCTTTTCACTTGCCTCTTGTTCGTTCGAAGGTGAAACGGCGACTGCAGCTGTGGTGAAAGACGGCGGCGATGATCCGGATGCGACGCACGGCGCGCTCATCGTTTCCACTGTCTCATGGGCTTCGTCGCCGGGCGTTCATATTGACGGCGGAGAAGGGGTCGGGCGTGTCACCAAACCCGGCTTGCCGGTTCCG
>NZ_JAFWFM010000164.1:0-5359 GCF_017515625.1 Geobacillus sp. | reverse complement strand
TTCCATTTGGCTCCCCTCGTGTCGCCGTTTTGCTTCCTCCTCTTCAGATCGCCGCAAATACGTCTCGAAAAAACCGAACAACAGCCGCTGTTTCGCTTCATCCAATTCGAGACGGACGAGCATGCGCAAAAATTCCTTTTTCACGTCGACTTTCTCCTCTTCATTATACCCCATTTTGCTTAGCAAGATGGTGGCAACCGAATTATTTGGTGGATGCAGCGCTAGGGCAGACCCATACGAGTGGGTTTCCCTCCACTCAAAATGATCTAACTTTTGAAAAAAATGCTTGCGTTTTCTAAAATTCCCCATTATTATAGTAATAGGATCATACCACAGCAATGATCTCAGGGTTACTATGATAAGGGCTTTCTGCCTAAGGCAGACTGACCCGCGGCGTTGGGGATCGCCTGTCGCCCGCTTTTGGCGGGCATTCCCCATCCTTGCGCAAACTCAGACCTTGGCGGAAAACGCTAAGGTCTTTTTTACTACATATCTCTATTAACGGGAGGGGATCGACATGAGATACAAAATCGGCCTTGATATCGGCATTACCTCTGTAGGTTGGGCAGTCATGAACTTGGATATTCCCCGCATCGAAGATTTGGGCGTCCGCATTTTTGACAGAGCCGAAAATCCACAGACGGGAGAATCCCTAGCTCTTCCCCGACGCCTCGCCCGCTCCGCCCGGCGTCGATTGCGCCGCCGCAAGCATCGGCTGGAGCGCATTCGCCGTCTGGTCATTCGCGAAGGAATTTTAACGAAAGAGGAACTGGACAAACTATTCGAGGAAAAACACGAAATCGACGTCTGGCAGCTGCGTGTTGAGGCATTGGATCGAAAATTAAACAACGACGAGCTGGCTCGCGTCCTCCTTCATCTAGCCAAGCGGCGCGGCTTCAAATCCAACCGCAAAAGCGAGCGCAGCAACAAAGAAAACAGCACGATGCTCAAACATATCGAAGAAAACCGGGCCATTCTCTCAAGCTACCGGACCGTCGGCGAAATGATTGTGAAAGATCCAAAGTTTGCGCTCCATAAGCGCAATAAAGGAGAAAATTATACAAACACAATCGCCCGCGATGACTTAGAACGCGAGATCCGACTCATTTTCTCCAAACAGCGTGAGTTTGGAAACATGAGTTGCACGGAAGAGTTTGAGAATGAATATATCACCATTTGGGCTTCCCAGCGTCCTGTCGCTTCCAAAGATGACATCGAGAAAAAGGTCGGCTTTTGTACCTTTGAACCGAAAGAAAAACGGGCTCCAAAAGCAACTTATACATTCCAATCGTTCATCGCCTGGGAGCACATCAATAAATTGCGGCTCATCTCCCCATCAGGCGCACGAGGGCTCACCGATGAGGAACGACGCCTTTTGTATGAACAGGCATTCCAAAAAAACAAAATCACCTACCATGATATACGGACGTTGCTCCATTTGCCTGATGACACTTACTTTAAAGGCATTGTGTATGATCGAGGCGAATCACGAAAGCAAAATGAAAACATCCGATTCCTTGAACTCGACGCCTATCATCAAATTCGGAAAGCCGTCGATAAAGTGTATGGAAAAGGGAAGTCAAGTTCATTTCTCCCAATCGATTTTGATACATTCGGTTACGCCCTGACATTGTTTAAAGATGATGCCGACATTCACAGCTACTTGCGAAACGAATATGAACAAAACGGAAAACGGATGCCAAATTTAGCGAACAAGGTATATGACAACGAGCTAATTGAGGAACTATTGAACTTGTCATTCACCAAATTCGGCCATTTGTCGCTAAAGGCGCTTCGCAGCATTCTCCCGTACATGGAACAAGGAGAAGTCTACTCTTCGGCTTGTGAGCGAGCGGGATACACATTTACAGGGCCAAAGAAGAAACAAAAAACAATGTTGCTACCAAATATTCCGCCGATCGCCAATCCGGTCGTCATGCGTGCATTGACACAGGCGCGGAAAGTGGTGAATGCTATTATTAAAAAGTACGGTTCGCCGGTATCCATTCATATCGAGTTGGCCCGCGATTTATCACAAACGTTTGACGAACGGCGGAAAACAAAAAAAGAACAAGACGAAAACCGGAAGAAAAACGAAACCGCCATCCGCCAACTCATGGAGTATGGCTTGACGCTAAACCCAACCGGCCATGACATTGTCAAGTTCAAACTTTGGAGTGAGCAAAATGGGAGGTGCGCCTACTCGCTTCAACCGATCGAAATCGAGCGGCTGCTTGAACCGGGGTATGTAGAAGTGGATCACGTCATCCCGTATAGCCGAAGCTTGGACGACAGTTATACCAATAAAGTGTTGGTATTGACAAGAGAAAACCGCGAAAAAGGCAACCGCATTCCTGCCGAATATTTAGGCGTCGGAACCGAACGCTGGCAACAGTTTGAAACGTTTGTGTTAACGAACAAGCAGTTTTCCAAAAAGAAACGGGATCGGCTGCTCCGACTCCATTATGATGAAAATGAAGAAACAGAATTTAAAAATCGAAATTTAAATGACACCCGGTATATTTCACGCTTTTTCGCCAACTTTATTCGCGAACATCTGAAATTCGCCGAAAGTGATGACAAGCAAAAAGTCTATACGGTCAACGGCCGCGTTACCGCCCATTTGCGAAGCCGCTGGGAGTTTAACAAAAACCGTGAAGAATCGGATTTGCATCATGCCGTCGATGCCGCCATCGTCGCTTGCACAACGCCAAGCGATATCGCCAAAGTCACCGCCTTTTACCAACGGCGCGAACAAAACAAAGAACTGGCCAAAAAGACAGAACCGCACTTCCCGCAGCCTTGGCCGCACTTCGCCGACGAACTGCGGGCGCGTTTATCCAAACATCCAAAAGAGAGTATAAAAGCTCTCAATCTTGGAAATTATGATGATCAGAAACTCGAATCGCTACAGCCGGTTTTTGTATCCCGAATGCCGAAGCGGAGCGTTACAGGGGCGGCTCATCAAGAAACATTACGGCGCTACGTCGGTATCGATGAACGGAGCGGGAAAATCCAAACTGTTGTCAAAACGAAACTGTCCGAAATCAAGTTGGATGCGAGCGGGCATTTTCCGATGTACGGCAAAGAAAGCGACCCAAGGACATACGAAGCGATCCGCCAGCGTCTGCTTGAACATAACAATGACCCGAAAAAGGCATTCCAAGAACCTTTGTACAAGCCGAAAAAGAACGGCGAACCCGGGCCTGTCATTCGGACCGTAAAAATCATCGACACAAAAAACCAGGTCATCCCGCTCAATGACGGCAAAACCGTCGCCTACAACAGCAACATCGTTCGGGTTGACGTATTTGAAAAAGATGGGAAATATTATTGTGTCCCTGTCTACACCATGGACATCATGAAAGGGATTTTGCCAAACAAAGCCATCGAGCCGAACAAGCCGTACTCTGAGTGGAAGGAAATGACGGAGGACTATACGTTCCGATTTAGCCTGTACCCGAATGATCTCATTCGCATTGAGCTTCCGCGGGAAAAAACAGTGAAAACAGCCGCAGGCGAAGAGATCAACGTTAAGGATGTATTTGTCTACTACAAAACGATTGACTCAGCCAACGGAGGATTAGAGTTGATCAGCCATGACCACCGTTTCTCGCTCCGCGGCGTCGGTTCAAGAACCCTCAAACGATTCGAGAAATACCAAGTAGATGTGCTCGGCAACATCTACAAAGTGAGAGGGGAAAAAAGAGTTGGGTTGGCGTCATCTGCTCATTCGAAAACCGGGGAAACTGTCCGTCCGTTACAATCAACTCGTGATTGAACAAGAAGAAAAAGTTTCGATCCCGCTCGAGGATATTTGTTCCATTGTCATCGAGGAACAAGCTGTCAGCGTGACAGTAGCCGCTTTAAGCAAAATGGCCGAACATAACATTGCATTATTCACCTGTGACCAAAAACGGCTTCCCAATGGGGTGCTGCAGCCGTTCCAAAAACATTCCCGCCAAGTGGGCGTGCTGCACATGCAGTACGCCTACTCCAAGCCTTTTAAAAAGCGAATTTGGCAGCGGGTCGTGATCCAAAAACTCATCAATCAAGGAAAGTGTTTGGAGTTCCTGAACAAAGAAGGAGCCGACGAGCTATACCGCATCAGCAAAACCGTCGACTCTGGAGACAGCAATAACCGTGAAGCGTATGGAGCCAAAAAGTATTTCCAGTATTTATTTGGCAGTGAATTTACCCGACGAAGCGACTCCGTGGTGAACGCTTCTTTAAATTACGGATACGCCATTATGCGGGGACTCGTCGCCCGCTCTCTCGTTGGGTATGGTTTTTTCCCATGCTTCGGAATTTACCATGATAACGAGTTGAACAAATTTAATCTTGCCGACGACTTTATGGAAGTATTGCGTCCGCTCGTTGACCTATACGTGGCTCAACATATTCAACCGGATGATGAATTTTCTCCGTCCATTCGGGCAGACTTATATAATTTAGCCAACATGGACATACTAGTGAATGGAGAAAAACTGACCGTCGTGAACGCGGTGGAAGAAATGACAAAAAGCTTCGTCACGGCAAGCCGAAGCCAAGACCCTTCGTTGTTGAAATTGCCGGAACTTCTCCCGTTGCAACTGCACGTGTATGAGTAAGTTTATGCGGTTGCTCGTCTTTTTCGATCTTCCCGTCGTGACCAACCGGGAGAAGCGCGAATACCGGCGATTTCGCACATTCCTGCTGAACGAAGGGTACGATATGTTGCAGTTTTCGGTCTACAGCCGCGTCTGCCACGGACATGAAGCAACGGACAAACACTTGGCAAGATTAAAACGCAACTTACCTCCTCGAGGATCGATTCGGGCGATGGTCGTAACGGAAAAGCAGTACGCAAAAATGCAGCTGCTTCTTGGGGAACCGACAGCACAAGAAAAGAAAATCACATCCACCCAACTTACACTTTTTTAAAAAAAACGGAAATGGTCCCCTTTTTTGCATAAGCATATTTGCATTTTTTGAAAGCAAAAAAGCCTGCGATCCTTGAGATTGCAGGCTTTTTTGGATACGTATTATACCACAGCGATAATCTCAGGGGAACTATGACTCGGATCCCATTCGTTGTGAGCAAGCTGAAATTATACCACAGCGATAATCTCAGGGGAACTATGACTACCTTTTCATATGAAAGAAACTCCATCGCATTATACCACAGCGATAATCTCAGGGGAACTATGACTTGAAATGTTCCTTTGTCTTTGAATGGGAGATTATACCACAGCGATAATCTCAGGGGAACTATGACTGAATCCGTGATGGTTGGAAATCAACTTTGATTATACCACAGCGATAATCTCAGGGGAACTATGACCAATGTTGGATTGAATGAGCCGGACATCGCATTATA
>NZ_JAFWFM010000163.1:0-2606 GCF_017515625.1 Geobacillus sp. | reverse complement strand
CATTGGTTCAACTCCGATACGATTTACCGCGCCGTCTTGAACCTTGTCTTGTTCGTCGGCGCCCAAGGGGTGAATGGCGGCGGTTGGGCCCATTACGTCGGGCAGGAAAAGCTGCGGCCGGTGGAAGGATGGCAGACAATCGCCACCGCTCGCGACTGGGTCGGACCAGCGAAATTGCAAAACGGCACGTCATTCTTTTACTTTGCGACCGACCAATGGCGCTATGAAGAGCGGCCGGTCGATGAGCTCATCTCACCGCTGGCCAAAAAAGCGCGCTATTCACACCCTGGCGATTACAACGTCTTGGCCGCGCGGCTTGGCTGGCTGCCGTCGTACCCGACGTTTAACAAAAACGGCATCGAGCTGTATAACGAAGCAGTAAGCCATGGAGCCCGCACGCCGGAAGAGATCGGCGCCTACGTCGCGAAACAGCTGAAAAAGAAAGAATTGCAGTTTGCGATCGAAGATCCGGACAACGAGGCGAATTTTCCGCGCAACTTGATCGTCTGGCGCGCCAACTTAATCTCAAGCTCCGGCAAAGGGCACGAATACTTCTTAAAACATTTGCTTGGCACGACGAACGGCTTGTTAAACGATGACCGCGACAGCCTGCGCCCGGAAGAAATCCGCTGGCGCGATGAAGCGCCGGAAGGCAAGCTTGATCTGCTTGTCAACTTGGACTTCCGCATGGCCGGCACAGCGCTCTACTCCGATGTCGTCCTGCCGGCAGCGACATGGTATGAAAAACATGACTTAAGCAGCACGGATATGCATCCGTTCATCCATCCGTTCAATCCAGCCGTGCCTCCGCTCTGGGAAGCGCGCTCGGACTGGGATATTTTCAAATCACTCGCGAAAGCCGTATCTGATGTCGCCAAACAAGCCGGCTTAAAGCCAATGAAAGAAGTCGTCGCCACTCCGCTGTTGCACGATACGGCGCAAGAGCTGGCGCAGCCGTTCGGTGAAGTGAAAGACTGGAGCAAAGGCGAAACTGAACCGATTCCGGGCAAAACGATGCCGAACATTCACGTCATTGAACGCGACTATACCCTTCTTTACGACCAAATGACCGCCTTAGGTCCAAATGTCGCCCGCCAGCCGATCGGCACAAAAGGGATTGCCTGGTCAGCGAAAGACGAGTATGAACAGTTGAAACGCCGGCTCGGCACTGTCCGGCGCGCTTCCATCGCCGACGGCTGCCCGGATATCAGCGAAGCGAAAAAAGCGGCTGAAGCGATTTTGACGCTGTCATCAACTACAAACGGCAAAATGGCGGTGAAAGCGTGGGAGGCGCTTGAGAAAAAGACGGATTTGAAATTGGCCGATTTAGCGAAAGAACGCGAGGAAGAATGCTTTACGTTTGAACAAATCACCGCCCAGCCGAAAACGGTCATCACCTCGCCGGCGTTCAGCGGCTCGGAAAAAGGCGGGCGGCGCTACTCGCCGTTTACGACGAACGTCGAACGGCTCATCCCGTGGCGGACGTTGACCGGCCGGCAGTCGTTTTACATCGATCATGAACTGATGCACGAGTTTGGCGAAACGATGGCGACGTTCAAGCCGGTGTTGCCGCACCGTCCGTTTTCAAACAAACGCCCGAAAGAAAACGGAAAGGAAGTCATCTTGAACTATTTGACGCCGCATAACAAATGGTCGATCCACAGCATGTATTTCGACTCCTTGCCGATGTTGACGCTTTTCCGCGGCGGGCCGACCGTGTGGATGAACAAAGATGATGCGGCCGAAGCCGGCATCAACGACAACGACTGGATCGAATGTTTCAACGAAAACGGCGTCGTCGTCGCCCGCGCCGTCGTCTCCCACCGGCTGCCGCGCGGCATGGCGTTTATGCACCACGCGCAAGACCGCCATATTAACGTGCCGGGCACGAAGCTGACAAACAACCGCGGCGGCACACACAACAGCCCGACGCGCATCCACGTAAAGCCGACGCATATGATCGGCGGATATGCACAGTTAAGCTACGGTTTCAACTATTACGGACCGACGGGCAACCAACGCGACCTGTACGTCGTCATCCGCAAACTCGAGGAGGTTGATTGGCTTGAAGATTAAAGCGCAAATCGGAATGGTGATGAATTTGGACAAATGCATCGGCTGCCATACGTGCAGCGTCACGTGCAAAAACACATGGACGAACCGCCCCGGCGCTGAATACATGTACTTTAACAACGTTGAAACGAAACCCGGAATCGGCTATCCGAAACAATGGGAAAACCAAGAGAAGTATAGAGGCGGCTGGGAGTTGAAAAACGGCGAACTGCGGCTCAAATCCGGCTCGAAAGCGATGCGGCTCGTCAACTTGTTCTACAATCCGTACCAGCCTACGATCGACGATTACTACGAACCGTGGAATTACGACTATGAAACGTTGACGAACAGCCCGCTAAAACAATACCAGCCAGTGGCGCGGCCGAAATCAAGCATCACCGGCGAATGGATGGAGCTGTCATGGGGGCCGAACTGGGAAGACGATCTGGCCGGCGTCCATATCACCGGTTTGCGTGATCCGAACGTTGTCAAAATGGAGCAGGCGATCCAAACGGAATTTGAGAATGTCTTTATGATGTACTTGCCGCGCATTT
>NZ_JAFWFM010000162.1:0-8651 GCF_017515625.1 Geobacillus sp. | reverse complement strand
ACGGGGATCCGAGCCAATTCGATTATCGGATTTGAAGTGGCACTAGACGGTATATTGTTAGCTTATTCCCTGGTTACACTTGGGCTAGTTGAGCGCTAAAGCTCAACTAGCACCACGGGTGGATAAATCATCAGCTTCTCTTCCGTCTTCGTGCGCGGCCGGGCAGGAGGGGATTTGATCGGGATCGAAGAAGCCGAGATGCAAAAATCAAAGCCGCGCTTGACTCGCAGTCAAACGCGGCTTTCGGATGAAGGAAAACTAGCGAATGGATTCAAGCTGCTTGGCCAAATGGTGAAGTTTTTTCTCGTGCTGGATGGTTTTGGACGCGAGGAAATGGACGGTTTCTTGCGTTTCGGTCAGCTCTACGCGCAAGCCAGCGAATTTTTGTTCGAGTCGGTCGAACCGCTCGTTCACCTCGGCGCGAAATTGCTGCATCTCCGCTCTCAGCTGGTTGGCCGTTTCTTGCATTTCCGCTCTCAGCTGACTTCCCATTTCGTCAATTTGGGTGCGGATGTCGCGGGAAAATATTTTCAGCGCCTCGACCACTTCTTTCACCACCGTATCGCGCTCCATGCTTGTTCCCCTCCTCTTTTTTGATTATACGACGTGAAGCAGGGAAAAGAAAAGGACGTTTTGAATAAGATTTTTCTCTGTTAATGGATGGTTGGCTTGAGTTGCGGCGTCGTGATTGGTCCATGATCATGGTGGCGTTTTGAGGGAACAGGTGGCTCGGCTTATTTTTTGTAATTTTTAACAAATATAACCCGAGTTCGACAGTTTTGAGGCCATTTTAGGCAATAGGAATGCTTGTTTCTATCAGAGGAAGGTGACTCCTGTTTCCTTGGAGTTGCTTGGAGCCGGGCGGACGCTGGCGGATAAACGCGGCACCGAGCTTGGCGGAGTGCTGATTGGAAGTGGTGTCAAACCGCTTGCGTCGACGTTGTTTGCCTATGGGGCGGGTGTCGTTTATGTATACGACGATCCGATTTTTGCCCATTACCGGACCGAGTCGTATATGCGCGCTTTGCTTGACTGTTGTCAAAAGTATAAACCGGAAGTGCTGCTGTACGGGGCGACGCCGACAGGGAAAGACTTGGCGAGCGCCATTGCCACTGATTTGCCGACCGGACTGACGGCGGATACGACGATTCTTGATATCGAGGAGGAAATCCGCCATGCCTGAAAAATTTGATTGTATCGTCGTCGGAGCGGGGCCGGCCGGAACGGCGTGCGCCTATGAGCTTGCCAAAGCCGGGGTCAACGTATTATTGCTTGAGCGCGGCGAATATCCAGGATCGAAAAACGTCATGGGCGGCGTGCTCTATCGAAAAATGATGGAAGGCATTATTCCGGAGTTTTATAAAGAGGCCCCGCTCGAGCGGCCGATCGTTGAGCAGCGGTTTATGCTGATGGATAAAGAGTCGGCGGTGACGTTCAGCTATAAAGGATTGGAGTGGGGACGCGAGCCGTACAACAACTTTACCGTTTTGCGGGCGAAGTTTGACCAATGGTTTGCCGAGAAAGCAGTCGAACAAGGGGCGTTGCTCGTTTGTGAAACGGTGGCACTCGAATGCATCGTTGAAAAAGGCCGCGTCGTCGGTGTCCGCACCGACCGCCCGGACGGCGAGGTGTATGCCGATGTCGTCGTGCTGGCGGACGGCGTGAACTCGCTTTTGGCGAAACAGCTCGGGTTTCACCGCGAATGGCGGCCGGATGAAGTCGCGCTCGCAGTGATGGACATTGTCAAGCTCGATAAAAAAGTGATCGAAGAACGTTTCAACCTTGATCCGGAGCAAGGATGCACGATCGAGCTGCTCGGCGATGCAACAAAAGGCATATTAGGAACCGGATTTTTATACACCAATAAAGACACCTTAAGCATCGGCGTCGGCATGCTGCTTTCCGGGCTGATCAAACATAAAATCAAACCGTACGAGCTGCTCGAATATGTCAAAAACCATCCGATGATCCGGCCGTATCTCCAAGGGAGCGAGCCGGTCGAGTACTTGGCGCATTTGATCCCGGAAGGCGGCTACCACTCGATGCCGAAAGTGGTCGGGGACGGTGTGCTTGTCGTTGGGGATGCCGCTCAGCTCGTCAACGCCATTCACCGCGAAGGATCGAACATGGCGATGACTTCCGGACGCCTGGCAGCCGAAACGATCATTATGGCAAAAACGTACAACGATTTCTCGGAGAGCATGCTTGACCATTATCGACTGAAACTGATGGAGAGCTTTATTGTCCAAGACTTGAAGAAGTATAAAGATGCAACCCATCATTTTGATGCGTTCCCGCAATATTTTGAACGCTACATTCCGCTGCTCAACCGGGCGGCCAGCCACATGTTTACGGTCGATGGGGCACGGGATCGTCTTTCGGCTAGGGTGATCGTTATGTTCCACATCGGGGATTGTGTCATTTTTGCCTGTGATGGGGCGAGGGGAATCGTGCTTGAAATGAATGATCACTCTTGCCACGTGTTATGGGAAGACCGTTTCGTCAGTTGGGAGAAAAAAGAGCTGTTAACGGTCGATGTGGAGTTGACGAAAAGGCAAACGATTCGTGTTTCTTCCGATGTCAACCACCTGTTGTAAGGGTGGTTTTTTATGGGGGAGAAGAAACAGCGGAATGAAGCATTCGTCGGTGTAGGCGGAGCGGCGTTTGTGGTAAGCTAGTGGGGAGGAATACTTGCACAGGAGGGACTGACTAGTGGTTACAACGAACGAGGCGTTTCCCACCAACTTTTTATGGGGAGGAGCGACGGCGGCCAACCAGATCGAAGGAGGATTTGGCGAAGGAAACAAAGGGGTAAGCATTGCCGATGTGCTTCCGGGAGGAAAGATGAGGCAACAACTGCTTAGGGAAAAAGGGTTGCAGTTTGCCATTGATAAGGAGAAGTACACATACCCGAACCATGAAGCGATCGACTTTTACCACCGGTATAAAGAGGATATAGCCCTGTTTGCTGAGATGGGATTTAAAGCGTTCCGCCTATCGATCGCCTGGACGCGCATCTTCCCGAACGGCACCGAGCTTGAGCCAAATGAAGAAGGGCTTGCCTTCTATGATCGGGTGTTCGATGAGTTACATAAATACGGGATTGAGCCGGTGGTGACGATTTCCCATTATGAAATGCCGCTCCATTTGGCCAAAGAATACGGTGGCTGGCGGAGCCGCGAACTGGTAACGTTGTTTGAACGTTACGCCAAGGTGATTTTCCAGCGTTATAAAGATAAAGTGAAATATTGGCTGACGTTTAACGAAATAAACGGTGCGCTCCATTTTCCGCTCATGAGCATGGGATTTGTGCCGGAAAGCGAAGAGACGAAATATCAAGAGTTGTTTCAAGCGTTCCATCATCAATTTGTCGCCAGCAGCCTGGCGGTGAAGGCGTGCCGCGAGATCATTCCGGACGCAAAAATCGGCTGCATGATTCTCGCCGCCCCGGTGTACCCGTACGACTGCAATCCAGAAAACGTCATGCATGCACTTGAAGAGGAGCGGCTGTTGAATTTCTTTTGCGCCGACGTTCAAGTGCGCGGCGAGTATCCATCCTTTATGAAACGCGTGTTCGACGAGCGCGGGGTGAAACTCGATATTCGCGACGGGGATTTGGAACTGATCAAGAAGCATACGGTCGACTATATCGGTTTAAGCTACTATATGTCCGTCACCCAGAAAAAAGACAAGATGGATGATGAGCTCATCCCCGGCAGCGTATTTGATGGGGTGAAAAACCCGTTCCTTAAAGCGAGCGACTGGGGCTGGGAGATCGACCCTATAGGGCTGCGCATCATTTTAAACCGGTTGTACGATCGGTATCGCGTACCGCTTTTTATTGTGGAAAACGGGCTTGGGGCGCATGACAAAGTGGAAGAAGACGGCTCGATTCACGACGATTACCGCATTGACTATTTGCGCCGTCATATCGAAGCAGCGCGTGAAGCGATCGCCGATGGCGTCGAATTGATTGGCTATCTCGTATGGGGCTGCATTGACCTCGTGAGCGCCTCGACCGGCGAGTTTTCAAAACGGTACGGGTTGATTTACGTCGATAAACACGATGACGGCAGCGGCACGCTCGAGCGGAGAAAGAAAAAGTCGTTTGATTGGTATCAAAACGTCATCGCGACGAACGGGGAAGAGTTATAATGGGAATGACCGCAAGGGGAATTTGAAGCAAAAGGCAGCTGATGGAATCGAATGGCAAAATAGTAAGGGAATGCGCGCTCGCCTTGCGCTGCGGGGGAAATTGACCATCAACCCCATTTGAAGGAGGACGAAAATGATGAACATTGTGGCTCTTGTCGGAAGCTTGCGAAAAGACTCATATAACCGGAAATTAGCGGAGTTTATGCGAGAACGGTACAAAGACAAATTCCAATTGGACATTGCCGATATCGGCGCTTTGCCGCATTACAATCAAGACGATGAACTCGATCCGCCCGAAGTCGTGGCGGCATTCAAGCGGCAAGTGGCGGATGTGGACGGGGTTTTGATCGTGACACCGGAGTACAATTGGTCCGTTCCCGGCGTGCTGAAAAACGCGCTAGATTGGCTGTCGCGTGTGGACAAAGTGTTGGTCAATAAACCCGTGATGATTGTCGGAGTATCGACAGGGATGATGGGAACAATCCGAGCCCAGCTTCATTTGCGCCAAATCTTGCAAAGCCCGGGGCTGGCTGCGAAAGTGTTGCCGCCTGCCGGGAACGAGGTATTGATTAATTTTGTGAACCAAAAGTTCGATGAATCGGGGCAATTGACGGACGCAGCAACGATCCAATTGTTGGATCAGGTGATCGAACGGTTTGTTCAATGGATTGCCCAAAGCGGACGGTGAGCACCGTTCGCTTTTTCTTTCGGTAGGCAATGAGTCCGAGTCAGCTGAACAATTGGCTTGATGATGGTGGGCATGATTTGTATTAAGGAGCTTATGTTGCGTTTTATACCCATTACCGGTATAATGTAATGAAAAGAGGTGATGTTTGATGAACCATTATGAAGATCATCATGTGGATAAAAAAATGGTTCCACGAACGGAACAGGAAATCGAACGCATTATCAAGCGCTTGAAGCGCATCGAAGGACAAGTGCGCGGGGTGCAAAAAATGGTGGAGGACAATCGGTATTGCATCGATAGTTTAGTGCAAATTTCTGCGATCAGAGCGGCGTTGAACCAAGTCGGGCTGCAGCTGCTTGAACGCCACGTGAGCCATTGCGTGGCGAAAGCGATCCGTGAAGGGAGCGGAGACGAATCGATTCGCGAATTGATGGATGTGATGAAACAATTTTCAAAGTAAGGGGGGAAACGGGAAATGGGGGAGCCGAAAACCGTGACGCTGAAGGTGACCGGCATGACATGTGCCGCGTGCGCCAATCGGATTGAGAAAGTATTAAATAAGATGGATGGCGTCAAAGCCCATGTCAATTTGGCCACGGAAAAAGCCACGATTCAATACGATCCATCAAAACAAACGATCGCCGATATCGAAACGAAAATTGAGAATTTGGGGTATGGCGTTGCGACGGAAAAAGTGACGCTTGATATTGAAGGAATGACATGTGCGGCCTGTGCGACGCGGATTGAAAAAGGGTTAAATCGGATGGAAGGTGTGACAAGCGCTGCTGTCAACTTGGCGACAAACAGCGCGGTGGTCGAATACAAGGAGGGTGTTGCATCTGTCGAAGACATTTTAGAGAAAATCAAAAAGCTTGGGTATAAGGGGCAAATTCGAAACGAAGAACAAGACGATGCTGGCCGGAAAGAAGAGCGGTTGAAACAAAAACAACGGCAACTTGCCATTTCCATCATCTTATCGTTGCCGCTGCTCTATACGATGTTTGCCCATATGCCGTTTGATATCGGCTTGCCGATGCCGCATCTGTTGATGAACCCGTGGTTCCAGCTTCTTTTCGCTACACCGGTTCAGTTCTACATCGGCGGTCCTTTCTATGTCGGGGCGTACCGGGCGTTGCGAAACAAGAGCGCGAACATGGACGTCCTAGTGGCGCTTGGAACATCGGCCGCGTACGTTTACAGCTTGTATGAAGCGTTGCGAACGCTTGGGAATCCTCAATATATGCCAAGGTTGTATTTTGAAACAAGCGCCGTCTTGATTACGCTTGTGCTTGTCGGCAAATACGTTGAGGCTCTTGCGAAAGGGCGGACAACGGAAGCGATTTCAAAGCTCCTTAGCTTGCAGGCAAAGGAAGCTACTGTCATCCGTCATGGGGAAGAAAGAAAAGTTCCGCTCGAGGAAGTGGTGATCGGCGATACGATTGTTGTCAAGCCAGGAGAAAAAATACCGGTGGACGGTACGGTCATCGCCGGAGCATCCTCCGTAGACGAATCGATGATTACCGGTGAATCGATTCCGGTTGATAAAAAGGAAGGCGACTATGTGATCGGAGCGACCATGAATACAAATGGGGTGCTGACCATTCGAGCAGAAAAAGTAGGAAAAGATACAGCACTTGCCAATATCATTAAAATCGTCGAAGAGGCACAAGGTTCGAAAGCTCCGATTCAGCGGATGGCGGATGTCATTTCGGGTATTTTCGTACCAATTGTTGTCGGAATTGCGGTTGTTGCATTTATGATCTGGTACTTCTTTGCTGCGCCGGGTGATTTGGCGAAAGCGCTTGAGGCGGCCATCGCCGTTCTTGTCATCGCGTGCCCTTGTGCGCTCGGTTTGGCCACACCGACATCGATTATGGTCGGCACCGGCAAAGGGGCAGAACAGGGAATTCTCTTTAAAGGAGGTGAGTACCTAGAGAGAACGCATCAAATCAATGCCGTATTACTCGATAAAACAGGAACCGTGACAAAAGGAAAACCGGAAGTCACCGATGTGCTGGCCTTCCGCGAGGACATGCTCGATTATGCGGTTTCCGCCGAGAGCGCTTCGGAGCATCCGCTGGCTCATGCGATTGTGGAATACGGGAAGAAACAAGCGATTTCGCTGAAGCCATTGGAGCACTTCTCCGCCATTACCGGCCACGGAATTGAAGCGGTCATTGACGGAAAAAGCATCCTTATTGGGACGCGAAAATTGATGAAGGAACGCTCTGTAGCGATTTCTGTGCATGAAGATAAAATGGTAGAGCTTGAAAAACAAGGGAAAACAGTGATGCTCGTTGCCATCGATGGACAGCTTGCCGGCATCATTGCGGTCGCGGATACGGTAAAAGAAAGCTCCAAAGAAGCCATTCAAACATTAAAACAAATGGGCATCGATGTCTATATGGCAACAGGGGACAATCAACGGACAGCGGAAGCGATCGCCAATGAAGTCGGCATTGAGCATGTGTACGCCGAGGTGCTCCCGGAAGACAAAGCGAACATCGTCGAGGAATTGCAAAAGCAAGGAAAACGTGTGGCGATGGTCGGTGATGGCATTAATGACGCTCCAGCTCTTGCGAAAGCGGATATTGGGATGGCGATTGGCACGGGAGCTGATGTCGCCATCGAGACCGCGGACGTGACCTTGGTCGGCGGCGATTTGCGCCATATCCCGAAAGCCATTGAGTTGAGCCGCAAAACGATGAAAAACATTCGGCAAAATCTGTTCTGGGCGTTGTTTTATAATACGATTGGCATTCCGGTCGCCGCTTTCGGATTATTGGAGCCATGGATCGCGGGAGCGGCGATGGCATTCAGCTCTGTATCGGTTGTGACAAACGCGCTTCGTTTGAAACGCGTGAAACTATAAACATTCAAGGAGGAATGGACGATGACCATTACATTACAAGTACAAGGAATGACATGCGGACATTGCAAAGCAGCGGTGACCAATGCCCTTCAAGCGTTGGATGGCGTCGGCCGTGTAGAAGTGCATTTGCAAGAAGGAACTGTCGATGTGGAGTATGATGAAACAAAGGTCAGCGTAGAAAAACTGAAAGAAGCGATTGAAGAGCAAGGATATGATGTGAAATAACATACGGAAGGTGCCCCGAAGTGATGACGGGGCACTTTTTTATCTAGAACGTAGCGGGTCTCGGCTGGGGAAAGTTTTTTCTCTTCTTGAAGAATATCGAGAAAGCGAGATGTTATAATGAAAGTAACAAGCGCGGAAAAAAAGAGGGACTGACCCAAAACGCATTTGTGTTTTGGGTCAGCCCCTTCAGCTTTTTTATTCACCTTTATTCGTTGTGTCATTCGGATCTGGGGTATAGTCCGATTTGTAATCGGTATATTTTACTTGTGTGACCATTCCGGCTGAAGCATGGTGCAAGTCATGGCAATGGAACATCCAATTTCCCGGATTATCCGCTTTAAACGCGACGACATATTCTTCACCAGGGTTTACATTTAAGGAATCCTTTATCAATGGAGAGCCTGTGACCGGCTTGCCGTTTTTGCTTAACACTTGGAAGAAATGGCCGTGTAAATGCATCGGATGTACATCCGTAGGTGAATTGTTCACGATTTTTACTTTTACGAAATCTCCTGTCTTCACATGAATAGGCGCTGTGTCAGGATACGTTTTCCCATTAATCGTGAAAATCATGCCATTTTTGCCCATGGCCGTTCCTAAATCCATTGTATACTCTACATCATATTTTTGGTCTAACGTAAATGGACCTGTCTCATATTTTCCGTATTTTGTAATATCTACCACAGGGAGATTTTCTTTTGCGTTCGCTTT
>NZ_JAFWFM010000161.1:0-3942 GCF_017515625.1 Geobacillus sp. | reverse complement strand
TTGGCGTTAGCCAACGAATATGATAGAATATGGCTAGAACGGACACCTTCGGAACGAAGGGAAGCGTAAAGGGTTCTTGTGTGTGGCTTACCGTTCAGCGAACACACACAAGTCGCTTGAAGCCCCCACCTCTAAGCGAAGTGTAGGTGGTGGGTAGTTCACAAGGAAAGCTTCATGGCATGGCGTTGCGCGTTCCGACGCCGAACGTGTCGCTTGTCGATTTGGTCGTTGACGTCAAGCGGGATGTGACGGTCGAGGAAGTGAACGAAGCTCTTCTCCGCGCAGCCAATGGTCCGCTGAAAGGCATTTTGGATTTCACGATGGAGCCGCTTGTGTCGATCGATTTCAACACGAACCCGCATGAACCCGCATTCGGCGATCATTGACGGTTTGTCGACAATGGTGATTGACGGCCGGAAAGTGAAAGTGCTCGCCTGGTACGACAACGAGTGGGGCTATTCGTGCCGCGTCGTCGACTTGGCCAGCCTTGTCGCCGCCAAAATGAATGAGCGTCTTCATGTGAGCGCTTAAGCAGTTTTTCTTCCAATCTCGCAATCGTGAAAAGATGCGCAAAGCGTCCGATCCGCCCGTGTGGCGGTGTGGGCGCTTTTTCCTTTTGGCATGCGAAAAATTAAAAAAGCCTGTTGCAAAAACCCCCTAAACAAAGTATACTATGTTTCGTGAACTTCTTAACGGCAAAGGTAATGTGACTACTTAAAGGGTTAGGACCTCTTAGGACTAACTTTCCCCCGTGGTAGTTATACATGCCATTTTGCAACCTACAAATCTGTTTTTTATTTGAGAAAATTGGTTAAAAGGGGGACTTTCGCATGGATACGATGGGTCGTCACGTTATCTCGGAACTTTGGGGATGCGACTTTGACAAACTGAACGATATGGACTTTATTGAAAAAACGTTTGTAGACGCCGCATTAAAGTCGGGAGCGGAAATTCGCGAAGTCGCGTTCCATAAATTCGCTCCGCAAGGCGTAAGCGGGGTCGTCATTATTTCCGAATCCCATTTAACGATTCATACGTTTCCGGAACACGGCTATGCCAGCATTGATGTGTATACATGCGGCCATTTAGACCCGACCATCGCCGCGGATTACATCGCCGAAAAGCTTGGCGCGCAAATGCGGGAAACGATTGAGCTGCCGCGCGGCATGCGCCCGATTGAAGTGAAAAAGGCGCACGCGCTGTAATTCCATAACAACGGAAGCAAAAGGAGCGTAAACAGGACGCTCCTTTTTTTACGCTTTCGGCGGGTGCCATGGCGGCCAAAATCATGGTATGATGGTGAAAAAAAGAACGATTAGGGAGACGTGGCTATGAGCATGTGGAAAAAGTTGAAGTATGCGTTGACGAACCATTGCGAAACGCGGGAAAACCATGAGGACGCCGAGCTCCGGAGCCATTACTACAAAGCGGCCCACCGCGCTGTCATCGACGCGGTGAAAGAGCTGCTCGCTTCGCTGCCTGACGCCGAGCTGCTTTCCGTTTCCGAAGAGCGCGGCGAGCTTTGCGCCCAAACGCGGCGCGGCCCCAAGCTGTTTATCGTCGCCACCGTCATTTCCGTCCGCCCGTTTGAAACGGCGGTGGACTTTTCGGTGACGACCGAGACAAAGTTCTTGCCGTTTGATTTTGGCCGCAGCCGGGCGGTCATCCTTGAGTTATACCGGAAGCTTGACGGCCGCCTGCCGTATATCGGTTCTGGCCTCAATAGCTGACTATGGCTTGTCTGCCATCTGCCATTCCGGTATGATAGAAGATAAGAAGAGGAACGGAGTGGATGTTATGCGATGTCCGTCATGCCATCACCAAGGCACGCGCGTGCTTGACTCGCGCCCGGCCGAAGAAGGCCGCTCGATTCGCCGCCGGCGCGAGTGCGAACAATGCCACTATCGATTTACGACGTTTGAGCGGGTCGAGGAACCGCCGCTGATTGTCGTCAAAAAAGAAGGGACGCGCGAGGAGTTCAGCCGGGAAAAAATTTTGCGCGGTTTGATCAAAGCGTGTGAAAAACGGCCGGTGGCGCTTGAGCAATTGGAAAAAGTGACGCAGGAAATCGAGCGCGAGCTGCGCAGCCAAGGCGTATCGGAAGTAAAAAGCGAAACGATCGGCGAAATGGTCATGGAGCGGCTGTCGCGCATCGATGAGGTGGCCTATGTCCGCTTCGCTTCCGTCTATCGGCAGTTTAAAGATATCAACGTATTTATCGAAGAGCTAAAAGAGCTGATTAAAAAAGGACAACGGTAAAAGGGCTCGAGCGGGAATGCGGCAGGCCCTTTTTTCAGCTTATTTTTCGGCCGGGAAGGCGAGAGGTGGATGGAAACGAATATGGCAGAATGGAAGGTCGGAGCGATGCCACACCATTGGAAAGAGTTGTTGGCCGTTGATCGGTATATGGTGCAAAGCCGCACTGCGCTGCACGATGCGGACCGAAAAGTGTTGACTATGCTGTATCAGCCGCTGATCGGCCATCGTGCGCTCGCCTTATATATGACGCTTTGGGGGGAGCTCGAGCTGCTTGGCGGCCGGGAAGCGACCCACCATCGGCTTATGGCGCTCATGCAGTGCGGTCTGCCGGACATTTACAGCGAGCGGCTGAAGCTCGAAGGCATCGGGCTGCTGAATACGTACGTCCACGCCCCCGAGGCGGAAGAGCCGAAGCAGTTTGTGTATGAGCTGCGCCCGCCGCTGGCGCCGGATCAATTTTTCCGCGACGAAATGCTCGGCGTCTTTTTGTACCGGCAAGTCGGCCGTCATATGTTTGCCCAGCTGAATGACTGTTTTGCCTGCCCGGTTGTGGATGAGACAAAGTTCACCCGGGTGACGCGCGCGTTTTCGGACGTATTTTCGTCCGTTCATGCTGAACAAATCGTCGCGGGATTCAATGAAGAGGCCGGGCGCGAGCTCGAGCCGCCGGATGGAAAAGTGCACATGGGGCGGGACGAGGCGTCGTATGCGCTCGATGATGGCGTGTTTGATTTTGAGCTTTTTTTTGCTGGCTTGTCGAAACAGATGGTGCCGCGCCGGGCCGTAACCGCGAAAGTGAAAGAAGCGATCAAAAAGTTGGCATTTTTGTACGGCATCCCGCCGCTGGAAATGCAAAAAATTGTCCTCGGCGTCATCGATCCGGCATACGAGATTGACATTGACGCCCTGCGCCGGGCGGCCCGGGAGTGGTATGAGATCGAGCACGGCGGCGCCGCCCCGCGCCTTGTCGAACGGGTGCAGCCGCTCGCTTACCGGACGATGGAATACATCGAGCCACGCACAAAAGAGGAGGCGTTGATGAAGCAGCTCGAGACGATCTCCCCGCGCCAGCTTCTGAAGGAAATTTCCGGGGGAGCGGAGCCGTCGCTCGCCGATTTGCAATTGATCGAAGATATTATGTTTCAACAGCAGCTTCTTCCGGGCGTCGTCAATGTGCTGATTTATTACGTCATGCTGCGGACGAATATGAAACTATCGAAAAAATATGTCGAGAAAATCGCCAGCCATTGGGCGCGCAAAAAGGTGCGCACCGTCAAAGAGGCGATGGAGCTGGCTAAAGAGGAAGCAAAGACGTACCAAAACTGGGCGAATGAAAAAGAAAAAGGGACGCGGACAGTGCGCAAAGTCGTGCGCACTGAAATCGTCCCCGACTGGCTGAACATGGATTACAGCCAACCGGATGATGACGACTTTGATGTGGAACAGGCGCGCAAAGAGCTCGAGGAACGGCTGAAAAAATACCGTGATGGATCGTAGGTGTAAAGGCGATGGAACGAGTAAATCAACTGTTGCAGCGGCTGTTCGGAAACGAAGGGTTCCGGCGGCGCTATGAACAAATGCGGCGCTATATTTTGACGCATCCGGACGTGCAGCCGTTTTTGCAGGCGCACGAGCAGCAGCTGTCGCGCGATGCGGTGGACCGAAGTTTAATGAAACTGTACG